>CACGLD010000062.1 GCA_902573755.1 uncultured Pelagibacteraceae bacterium | reverse complement strand
GTTGTGGAGTGTCTTTTTCACTTTAATGCTCATTTCATCTTGGAATGTAAACTCGGTAAGAGCAAGAATTGAAAATATCAAAAGTTATTTATTAAAATATAAACCTGATATTTTAATGATGCAGGAAATCAAAACTGAAGATGTTAATTTTCCGTATGATGATTTTTCATCAATGGACTATGAAAGTCATGTTTTTGGTCAAAAAAGTTATAATGGTGTAGCGATCATCTCAAAAAATAAATTAAAAAATATCAAAACAGATTTAATTAAGGATAAGTTAAAACAATCAAGAATAATTTCAGCTGAATTTGAGCATAAGAAAAAAAATATACAATTAATAAATATTTACACCCCTAATGGTAATCCTGTGGATACTGAAAAATATGATTATAAAAAAAATTGGCTTGATCAATTAATAAAGCAATTAAAAACTTTATCTAAAAAAAATTCAAACATTATTCTAGCAGGTGATTTCAATATAATCCCGTCAGCTGAAGATGTCTATAATGTTAAAAGTTTTGAAGACGATGCTTTATACAGACTTGAAATAAGAAAAAAATTTAGAGAAATGATTAATCTTGGTTTTAATGATGTTTACAGACATTTTTATGAAGATAAAGAAGGATATACATTTTGGGATTACATGAGAGGTGCATGGCAAAAAAATAATGGAATGCGTATTGATCATTTTTTAGTATCAAATTCTATAATTGATCAAATTAAAGATATTAATATTAATAAAGATCCACGTGGAAGAGAAAAGCCTTCTGACCACACACCAATTGAGATTAATTTAGCTTAAAGATTTAATTTTATTTACTAATTCTTCATTAATATTTCTTGGACCAGTATCCATTCTATTCTTGTGACGTCTTTCTCCAGGCAATCTAACTTCTCCAATTGATTTCATTTTTTCAAAAAATTCATCAGCATGTTTTTGCCAATTAGTACCTGATGTTTTATCTGGATTAATAGCTAGTATGAATTCACCACCACTTGGAGGACCACCATCGTTATTATCTTTAGCAGCAGTTTCAAAACTAAAATTATCTCCAACTAATGCACCTGCCATTAATTCTACCATCATTGCAATTGCTGATCCCTTATAACCACCAAAGGGTAATAAAACTCCGCCATCAGCAATTTCACCTGGATCAGTTGTTTCTTTACCATCTTTAGTTAAACCAGTGCCAAGTGGAACTTTGTGCCCTTCTCTTTTAGCAACTTGAACTTCTCCCATTGCCATTGAAGCAGTTGCCATATCATAAACAACTGGTGTTTTACCTGGACGTGGCCAAGCAAATGAAATTGGGTTTGTTCCAAATAAAGGTTTTATTGCACCAGCAGGTGCTACAGCCGGCTTATAAGATGTACAAGCAAATGCTACCAAACCTTCCTCTGCTAATTTTTCTGTTTCAGGCCACATAGCAGCCATATGATGTGAATTATTTATTGCTAACACAGCTACACCATTTTCTTTTGCGGCTTTTGCTAATTCGGGTAATCCTTTATTTAATACAACAGGTGCTAAACAATTATTTCCTTCAACTTTAATTACTGATGGAGATATTTTTTTTACCTCCGGTTTTCCTTTTCCATTAATCTTTCCACTTTTTAATCCAGTGACATATGCTGGTAGTCTAAATAGACCATGTGATACCGAGCCATCTCGTTCAGCATTTCTGATTAAGTCTGATAGTATTGATGCTGTTTCAGCATCACAACCGTTTGCTAAAAGAGTTTTTTTAGCTAATTCAAATATTTCATCTAAAGTTAAAGATACAGTGCTCATTATTTTGATTTACATTTCTTGCATAAACCAAAAAATTCTAAATTATATTTGCTATATTTCATTCCTGAATTGTCTGAAAAATTAGATAAATATTTAGAAAGTTTTGAATTACTTATTTCAGATACGTTTTCACAACTTTCACAAATTGAAAATGCAGTTGCTTTTGAAACCTGACAGCTAGAATTTTGACAAGCAATAAAAGCATTTCTACTTTCTATCTTATGAATTTTTCCAATTT
>CACGLD010000061.1 GCA_902573755.1 uncultured Pelagibacteraceae bacterium | reverse complement strand
GGCTCAAGGTCTTTCAGTTGCCTTTAAATCTGGTGCTGTAACTGGAATGTTGGTTGCTGGTTTGGCGCTATTATCTATAGCTGTTTATTATTATATATTATTGAAATCTAATGTTGATGAAAGAGAAATAGTTAATGCATTAGTTGCATTAGGTTTTGGTGCTTCTCTAATTTCTATTTTTGCAAGATTAGGTGGTGGAATTTTTACAAAAGGTGCAGACGTGGGTGCTGACTTAGTTGGAAAAGTTGAAGCTGGAATTCCAGAGGATGATCCTAGAAATCCTGCTGTGATAGCAGATAACGTTGGTGATAACGTAGGAGATTGTGCAGGTATGGCTGCTGATTTATTTGAAACATATGCTGTCACAATTGTTGCAACAATGGTTTTATCTTCAATATTCTTTGTTGGTGATTTAAATATGATGATTTATCCATTATCTATTGGTGCTGCATGCTTATTAACATCTATTGTTGGAACATTTTTCGTTAAACTGGGAAAAAGTAATAATGTTATGAATGCTTTGTATAAAGGATTTGTTGTCTCTGCAGTAGCCTCTTTAATAATCTTATGGCCTGTTACAGATCATGTAATTGGTTTTACGAATGAATATACAGTAAATGATAAAACTTTTAATGGAATGGATCTATATTATTGTGGTGTCATAGGACTAGTTATTACTGGATTATTAATCTGGATTACTGAATACTATACAGGAACAAGTTATAGACCAGTTAAGTCTGTTGCTTTATCATCAACAACTGGTCATGGCACTAATGTTATTCAGGGGTTAGCTGTTTCTATGGAAGCGACCGCAATACCTGCATTAATAATCGTCGCTGGAATTCTTGTTACAAATTCTATTGCTGGACTTTTTGGTATTGCTATTGCAGTAACTACTATGCTTGCTTTAGCAGGTATGGTTGTTGCATTAGATGCATATGGACCAGTTACTGATAATGCTGGTGGAATTGCTGAAATGTCTAATCTTGATAAAAAAGTCAGAAAAACGACTGATGCATTAGACGCTGTAGGTAATACAACAAAAGCTGTTACAAAGGGTTATGCAATCGGGTCTGCTGGTTTAGGAGCTTTAGTTTTATTCGCTGCTTATACCGAAGACATCAAACATTTTTCAAAAGAAGCAGGATCTGCATTAGAAGGTATAGTTGTAACTTTTGATTTATCTAACCCATATGTAGTTGTTGGTTTATTAATTGGTGGAATGTTACCTTATCTTTTTGGTTCAATGGGAATGCAAGCTGTAGGAAGAGCAGGTGGAGCTGTTGTAGTTGAAGTTAGAAGGCAATTTAAAAAATTCCCAGGTATAATGAAAAGAAAACAAAAACCTGATTATGCTAAATTAGTAGATTTACTTACTGTTGCAGCAATAAAAGAAATGATTATCCCTTCATTGTTACCAGTTTTATCTCCAGTCGTTTTATATTTTATAATTCTATCAATTGGTGGACAAGTTGCTGCTTTAGCAGCAGTTGGTGCTATGTTGCTTGGTGTTATTATTACTGGTTTGTTTGTTGCGGTATCAATGACTGCCGGAGGTGGTGCTTGGGATAATGCAAAAAAATATATTGAAGATGGAAATCACGGTGGAAAAGGTTCAGAAGCTCATAAAGCTGCTGTAACTGGAGATACAGTTGGTGATCCTTATAAAGATACAGCTGGTCCCGCAGTAAACCCAATGATTAAAATTACCAACATAGTAGCTTTACTTCTTCTAGCTGTTATCGCTGGCTAATCTCTTTACGTTTTTTGGCCCTCTGACCAAGAGGGTCATTAATCTTTTGTCTCATACTCGACATAAAGTCATAAATAAATGAGTTTCGTTTAAAACCTGCTTCTGTTGTTGCTTCAACAATTTTAATATTTTCCATATCTTCTTTATTATAAAATTCCTTTTTTTTTAAAATTCCAAAATTATCTATCTCTAAAACCAATACGTTATTCTTATAAATTTTCATTTTTCCTAGATTTTTTAATTTAGATTGGGTTTGTTTCCGCTCAATATAAATCCAGACATCATTGTCAAATTTGCTTGTTGTAGATGGATTACCTAAAATTTTTTTGATATCGTTTTTA
>CACGLD010000060.1 GCA_902573755.1 uncultured Pelagibacteraceae bacterium | reverse complement strand
TTATCTGGTGTTAAGCAATATCCAATGAGAGTTAAATGTGCAACTTTATCTTGGCATACAATGGTTTCAGCTTTTGATGAAAAAACAGAAGAAGTAAAAACAGAGAATTAAATTATGACAAAAAAAGATGAAATAATTGAGGAAATAAGAAAAATTTATGACCCTGAGTTACCTGTAAATATCTACGAATTAGGTTTGATTTATGATATTAAAGTAAAAGATGAAAAGTTTGCTATTATCAAAATGACACTAACAACTCCAAACTGTCCAGTTGCAGAAAGTTTACCAAAAGAAGTTAAAGAGGGCGCAATGCAAGTTGAAGGTATTGAGGATGTTGATCTTGAGTTAGTTTGGGATCCACCATGGAATAAAGATATGATGTCAGAAGCAGCAAAATTGGAATTGAATTTGTAATGAACCCGATAATTAAATTAAGTGATAACGCAGCTTTAAGAATAAAAGAGATAATGTCTAATGCTGAAAAAGATTCTATTGGTGTTAGAGTATCAGTTAAATCAGGTGGTTGTGCAGGGATGTCTTATGTAATGGAGTATACAAAAGAGTTAAATCCTAACGATGAAGTTATTGAGGATAAGGGTGTGAAAGTATTCGTTGACTCAGCTGCTATTATGTATCTGCTTGGCACTGAAATGGATTATAAAAAGGAGGAATTGTCCTCGTCATTTGTGTTTAATAATCCCAATGAAACTGAGCGTTGTGGCTGTGGAGAGTCCTTTAAAATATCATAAGTTGTATTATCCCATTAATTGCATATCTGTATTGCATTATATGCATATCTAGGATATAGATTCTTTATGAACAAATTTGAGTTTAAAAATCTTGTTAAAAACTTGAAAGACTCTTTAAAGGAAAAAAGATTCTTTAAAGAACTACGTAAAGAAGTTGAAACCGGTGCGAACGGCACACAAGATTACGTAGTTAAAAAAGGTGTTAACAAAGATACAATTGCAACAACCAGACAGTAATTAAATTTATTAGCTACTGTAATACATCTCAAACTCTACAGGATGAGGTGCATGTTCAAATTTGTGAATTTCTTCAAACTTAAGAGCAATGTAAGCATCAATCTGATCGTCAGTAAAGACACCGCCTTGAGTTAGGAACTCTCTGTCTTTATCTAAACTTTCCATTGCTTCTCTTAAAGAACCACAAACTGTTGGGATAGCTTTAACTTCTTCAGGTGGCAATTCATATAAATCTTTATCAAAAGACTCACCAGGATGAATTTTATTTTTAATTCCATCAATTCCAGCCATCAACATAGCTGCAAAAGTTAAATATGGGTTTCCAGCAGCATCTGGGAATCTAATTTCACATCTTGCACCTTTTTTACTTAAAGTAATAGGTATTCTACAAGAAGCAGATCTGTTTCTTGCTGAATATGCAAGAAGAACTGGTGCCTCAAAACCTGGTATTAATCTTTTGTAACTATTTGTTGTAGAGTTAGCAAAGGCATTAATTGCTTTAGCATGTTTTAAAATTCCACCAATATAATGTAGTGCTGTTTCACTTAAGCCTGCGTATGCGTCTCCTGAAAACACTGGCGTATCACCTTTCCAAATAGATTGGTGAATGTGCATACCTGAACCATTATCACCAGCAACTGGTTTTGGCATGAATGTTGCAGTTTTTCCAAATGAATGTGTAACCATTTGCACAACATATTTGTATAACTGAACATTATCTGCTTGATCAACTAAAGTTCCAAAATACATTCCAAGTTCGTGCTGACTAGGAGCTACTTCATGGTGATGTTTCTCAACTTTAATACCAACTTCTTTTAAATTTTTTAGATATTCACCACGCATGTCTTGTTCACTATCAACAGGTGGTACTGGGAAATATCCTCCTTTAATTTGAGGTCTGTGTCCCATGTTACCATTTTCATATTCTTTTCCAGAGTTGTAAGGACCTTCTTTACTATCTAATTTAAATCCACATTCATTCATATCATTTTTGATTCTTACATCGTCAAAAACAAAAAATTCTGGCTCAGGTCCAAAAAAAGCTTTATCACCTATACCTGAAGCTTTTAAATATTCTTCAGCTTTTTTAGCAACACCTCTTGGATCTCTTTCATAA
>CACGLD010000059.1 GCA_902573755.1 uncultured Pelagibacteraceae bacterium | reverse complement strand
TTTCAAAAAACCAAACTACTGCTAATGCAACTAAAGTTGCAACTATCAGTGGAGGTATTGCTACTGATAAATTCTTACCACTATTGTAATAATAGAAAAAAAATATTGCCAAAGGACCGAAATCAGTAACAAATTTTAAAAAAGATTTATTCACCAAAAAGATATTAACATATTTGCCACATCACAAAACATTTATATTTTTAGCATTGATTTTTATTTCTAAATACCCATACTAAGATCAATGCCAGTTCAAAAAGCCAAATTTTCAATTGGAGACATTGTAAAACACAAACACTTTGAATTTAGAGGTGTGATTTATGATGTTGATTTTGAATTTAATAATTCTGAGGAATGGTATCAGTCTATACCAAAAAATGTCAGACCAAGAAAAGATCAACCATTTTATCACCTATTAGCAGAAAACGATGAGATAACTTATGAAGCTTATGTTTCTGAGCAAAACTTGCTGATGGATGACTCTGATGAACCAATAAAACACCCTTTAATTGAAGAGATTTTTTCAGGAAAAAAAGGATCTAGTTATTTCAAGCTTTCTAATTAAGGCAACCATCATTCAACCACATTTAGCTCAAATCTAGGCCATACAAATTAGCTATATTTTTAGTATCTTCTGGTCAAGAGTGTTAAACGTTAATTTCAATCTTATTATCTCCCCTCTGCATTCTTGATCAGAAAACTATTTCATAATAGAAATCACCAAAAAAAATTCTAAATTAAAATATGTTTAAACTTTTTGAACCTAACAAGATTTTCAAAATTACGTCAAAAGCACCTAAGTACGTTTTATTTTTGTTTATTGTTGTATTAAGTGTTGGTTTAGTTGAAGCATTAGTCATATCTCCTGAAGATTACAAACAAAGTGATGCAGTTAGGATTATGTATGTTCACGTTCCTGCCGCTTGGATTTCACTTGGAATATTTTCTTCTATAACTTTGTTATCTATTTGTGGTTTTGTATTTAGAAACAAAAACTTTTTTTTAATTTGTAAAAGTTTAGCTCCTTCGGGATTTGTTTTTAATATTATTGCTTTAGTTACAGGATCAATTTGGGGAAAACCAACTTGGGGAACATGGTGGGCTTGGGATGCAAGAATTACTTCAATGCTAATATTAGCTTTGTTCTATGCAATGTATTTAATTGTATGGAGAATTTATGATAAGGAAGAAAAAGTCTATAAGATTTCAACTTTTATAACTATTTTAGGAATTATTAATGTTCCAATTATAAAGTACTCAGTTGATTGGTGGAATACACTACATCAACCTGCGTCTATTAATATTTTGTCAAAAAGCTCAATTCATTCATCAATGCTTTACCCATTATTGATAATGACTGCGGCATTTGCTCTTTTTTCATTGTTAATTTTCTTAATGAAATATAATACAGAACTGATAAAAATTAAAAATAAAGGCTTAGATAGATTATGATAAATGAATTATTTTTTATGAATGGATATGCAGTATACGTGTTATCTGCTTTTAGCTTTACCTTATTAAGTTTCTTAGGTTTATATTTGGTAACTAAAATGCAATTTGTTAAAGAACAAAATAAATTTGTTGCTAAATTTGGATCACTTACTACTGAGCAAGCTAATTCTGCAAAATCACAAAGAATAAATAAAGAAATTTTAGCAAACGTAACAAATAATTAACTTTTAAACCATGTATGGTCGAAAAGTTAAATTAAGATTTTTGTTTGTAGTAATAATCTTAATTACTTTAATTTTAACAACATTTTTGATTTTAAAATCATTAGAGGAAAATGTTGTGTATTTTCAATCTCCTTCTGAAATAAAATCACTTTCTGAAATAGATAAAAGCAAAATAAGAGTTGGAGGAATGGTTAAAAAAGACTCTATTTCCATAAGTTCAAATGAAGTTAATTTTATAATTACTGACTTTAAAAATGAAATAAATGTTACTTACTCAGGAGCAGTACCAAATTTATTTGCTGAAGGAAAAGGGGTTGTTGCAGAAGGTTTTTTGAAAGATAGAAACTTTTTCTCTGCAACAAAAATTTTAGCTAAGCATGATGAAAATTATATGCCACCAGAAGTAAAAGAAGCATTAGGAGAAAAATAAATTGATCTATAGTCTTATTGGATATTATTCATTAATAATAGGATTAATTATTGGATTATCATTATTTTAT
>CACGLD010000058.1 GCA_902573755.1 uncultured Pelagibacteraceae bacterium | reverse complement strand
ATTAAACCATTTTCAATAGAAAAATTTTCATCTATTAATTGAATTTTTTTTATCTTTTCTAATAAAGTTAATTTTTTATTTATTTTTTCAATTACTTTATTTATTTTGTCTTTTTCATTTAAAAAATCTTTATTAGGAACAATTAAAGCAACTAAGTAATTTTTTTTATCACCATAAATCATACATTGATCTATCTCTGGTTCATTAGTAATCATATTTTCAATTTTAGCAGGTGAAATGTTATCTCCACCAGCACTTACTATGATATCTTTTTTTCTATCAGTAATTTTTAAATAACCATCATTTGGATCTATCTCTCCAATATCACCTGTATGTAACCATCCATTTATAATTACTTTTTCAGTTTCTTCTTTTTTGTTCCAATATCCTAGCATTACATTTTCGCCTTTAACTAAAATTTCTCCATCTTCAGCAATTTTAACTTCATTTCCTTTAAATGGAGGTCCTACAGTTTCCACTTTAATTTTATGTATTGGATTGCAACTTACTACTGGTGATGTTTCTGTTAAACCATAACCCTGAAGAGTAGGCAACCCAACAGAATTCAAAAATTCTCCTATTTCTTTGTCTAGGGCCCCACCACCTGAAACAAAAGCTTTCAAATTTCCACCGAACTGTTTTTTTATTTTTTTTCTAACTAATTTATCAACTATAAAATTGAGTAATTTTTCAGAAAATGTCATTTTTTGATTTAATAGTTTTTTTCTTCCCAAACGAAGAGTTACTTCAATTAATTTTGCTTTAAAACCTGTTTGTTTTTTTAAATTCATATTTATTTTGTTGTAAAGGTTTTGGTAGAATCTGGGAACTGCTGTCATTATTGTGGGTTTTGCTTCAGATATATTTTCTAAAAGTTTTTCTATTTTCTCTGCATAAAATACTTTTGCTCCTACTGCTATCTGTGCAAATTGAACACAATGCTCATAAGAGTGTGAAAGAGGAAGCCAAGTTAAAAATACTGGTCTTGAGTTAAATAATGGTTTCATAATTTCACATGCTCCTACGAGATTATTTAAAATTCCACCATGACTTAAAATTACTCCTTTTGGATTACCTCCTGTCCCAGAAGTATAAATAATACATGCAGGAGAATTTCTTTTTAATTTATTATTTTCAATTTTATTTTCTGGTAATAAATTATTTTTTAAAATTGAATTAAAATCTAAATATTTTTCTTTGTTAATTATATTTAAACTATTTGTTACCTTAGCTTTTTCATCCAAAGTAATAACTTTTTTGATAAAGTCTTTTTCATTAATTGAATTATTTAATTTTTTTAACATTTCATTATTTGAAACAACAACTAAGCTAGGCTCACAGTCTTCTATCAAGTACTTATAATCATCATCTGTATAAGTTGTGTATGCTGGAACTGTAATTCCACCAGCTACCATAATAGCTAAATCAGAAACAAACCACTCTGGTCTATTCTCCGATACTAAAAGACATCTGTCGCCTTCTTTTATATTTTCTTTAATAACTTTTGATAATTTTAAAATATTCTTTTCAGTTTGTTCCCATGTGTATGTTTTTTTATTGTTTGGGTTTAGCCATTCTAAAAAAATATCTTTTTTATTTTGTTTATTTGCTTGATTTACAAATAATTCGATCAAATTATTTAAATTATTTAAATTCATAGTTACTTGGTGGGCGAAGAGAGAATCGAACTCTCACTTCTTGCGAAACACGATTTTGAGTCGTGCGCGTCTACCAGTTCCGCCATTCGCCCTAGTTATTCAATTAAATTATATTTAAATAGTATAAGAACTAAATTTATATTAAAACCAAAAAATGTTTCAAAGACTTTACAAAAAATGTTTAGAATTAGCCGCACATAAAAGTTCTAATTTTTATTTAGGGCTTGTATCTTTTGTAGAAAGTTCTTTTTTTCCTATACCCCCAGATGCAATGATAATCCCAATGGTTATCGCTAAAAAAAAAGAATATCTAAAAATATTTTTAATAGCATCAATATTTTCAGTTCTTGGCGGAATCTTTGGATATTTGATAGGTTATTTATTTTTTGATTTAGCAATGTATTTAATCGAATTTTATGGTTATCAAGATAAAGTTGAAAATTTAAAATTAAGCATGTCTCAAGGGAGTGGATTCCTCGCATGGCTTAGTATTCTTTTTTTAGCTGGCTTTACTCCATTACCCTATAAAGCCTTTACGATTTCAAGTGGTTTAATTGCTTTTAATCTTCCTGTTTTTATTATTGTTAGCTTAATTTCAAGAAGCCTGAGATTTTTTATAGT
>CACGLD010000057.1 GCA_902573755.1 uncultured Pelagibacteraceae bacterium | reverse complement strand
TAAAATTTGGTATTTCATTTACTACAATTCATTTAAATCAAGCTGGAGCCTTAGTTCATATTTACACAGATGGAAGTGTTCATTTGAATCATGGAGGAATTGAAATGGGTCAGGGGACTCACACAAAGATTGCTCAGTTAGTGGCAAATTCTTTGGGATTGCCATATAATTTAGTTCATATCTCATCAACAAATACAGCCAAGGTTCCAAATACTTCAGCTAGCGCCGCTTCGTCAACTACAGACCTTAATGGAGCAGCAGCTCTAAATGCAGTAGCAAAAATTAAATTAAATTTAGAAAAATTTATTAAGAAAAAATATAAGATCTACAATCAAGAGGCAGTATATAAAGATCAATATATAATATTTGGAAACAGACAATTTGAATTTAAAAGCATTATTCAAGAGGCATATTTAAATAGAATATCTCTTTCATCATCAGGCTTCTATTCAACACCAAAAATTAATTTTGATAAAAAAAAATTTAGAGGTAGACCTTTTTATTACTTTTGTTATGGGGCAGCTGTTTCAGAAGTAACTGTAGATACATTAACGGGTGAAAATATATTGGAAAGAGTGGATATTTTACACGATGCAGGCAAACCAATAAATCCAGCACTAGAACTAGGTCAGATTGAGGGTGGTTTTGTGCAAGGACAGGGATGGCTGACAATAGAGGAATTAAAGTGGAAGTCAGATGGTCAGATTACAACTTTTTCTCCATCGACTTACAAAATACCTGCAGTAAGTGATATTCCAAAAAAATTTAATGTAGAAATTTTTAAAGAGGGATTAAATAAAGAAAAAGTTGTTAATAAAGCAAAAACAACTGGTGAGCCCCCTTTGATGCTAGCTATGAGTGTTTTTTATGCAATTAAAGACGCAGTTGCTTCGATTGGAAATTACCAGTTTGTACCAGAACTTAATGCACCGGCAACACCTGAAAGAATTTTAATGAGTATCAACAAAATTAAAAATTTAAATGGAAGATAAAAAAAAATTTATGGCAAGAGCCATTGAACTATCAATTAATAGCGCGAATACTATTGGAGGTCCCTTTGGAAGCGTTATAGTTAAGAATGACAAGATTATTGCAGAGGGTTCTAATAAAGTTACTTCTTCAAATGATCCAACTGCACATGGAGAAATAGTAGCAATTCGAGAAGCCTGTCAAAATTTAAATACTTTCGATCTTTCTGGATGTGAGATTTATACATCTTGTGAACCTTGCCCGATGTGTCTTTCAGCAATTTATTGGTCAAGATTAGATAAAATATATTATGCAAACACTAGAGAAGATGCAAAAAATATAGATTTCGATGACTCTTTTATTTATACAGAAATTCCAAAAAAAATAGATGATAGGAAAATTAAAATGGTACAAATGCTTAGAGATGAAGCTTTAAAAGCATTTGAAATTTGGGATAAAAAAGTAGATAAAATAAAATATTGATGGAATTTTTACCTTATACAATAAAATGGTTAGAAGTTATTCTAAGATGGGGCCATGTATTATTTGCAATATTATGGGTAGGTAATAGTTTTTTATTTAATTACTTAGATAATAATTTAAATAAAAATATAACAAGTGATGATATCGATGGTGAAGGATATCTTATGCATTCGGGTTTTTTTTACAAACTTTCGAGGTTAAAAACATCTCCACCTCAGGATTACTTAAATAGATTAGTAATCTTTAAGTGGCAAAGTTACTTAACTTTTGTAACTGGAATGTTGCTCTTGGTTGTAATTTACTATTATAACGCTGGTGTATTAATGGTTGATAAGCGTGTTCTGTTAATACCCCCTAGTTATGCAATTATTATCTCACTTTTATCATTGATTATTTCTTGGTTTGTTTACGATCTTTTATGTAAATCAAAATTAATTGAGAATAATATTTTATTTATATCCACGGGAATAATTTTGCTGGCAGTTGTATCATTTGGACTTACAAAATTATTTGGACCGAAATTTGCAATTTTAAGTGTTGGATTAATAATTGGATCCAATATGTTTGGCAATGTTTTCACGGTAATCATCCCTAATCAAATGAATATAATTAGTAGCAGCGAAAGAGGTGAAAAATTTGATATGAGTTTGTCTTTAGCAGCTAAACAAAGATCAATTCACAATAATTATTCAACTTTTTTAGTTTTGTTTATAATGCTTTCTGGGCATTCGAGCTTTTTAGTTTATCACCAATATAATTGGTTAATATTATGTGCGATTGCTGTTATTTCTGGAGTAGCAAGACATTATTTTAATTTAAGAGGAAGAA
>CACGLD010000056.1 GCA_902573755.1 uncultured Pelagibacteraceae bacterium | reverse complement strand
TTTTGCTTTAACTTTATCAAGCTCTTGAGCAGCATAAAGAAGAGCACATCCACCACCAGTTACAATACCTTCTTCAACAGCAGCTCTAGTAGCATTTAAAGCATCTTCAACTCTGTCTTTTCTTTCTTTAACTTCAACTTCAGTTGCACCACCAACTTTGATTACTGCAACTCCACCAGCTAACTTAGCAAGTCTCTCTTGAAGTTTTTCTCTATCGTAATCAGAAGTAGTTTCTTCGACTTGTTGTTTGATAGAAGCACATCTAGCTTCGATGTCAGATTTTTTACCGCTACCATTTACGATAGTGCTATTATCTTTATCAACTTTTATCTTTTTACAAGACCCAAGATCATCTAGTTTAACATTTTCAAGTTTGATACCTAGGTCTTCAGATATAACCTGACCTCCTGTTAAAATAGCAATATCTTCAAGCATAGCTTTTCTTCTATCACCAAATCCTGGAGCTTTAACAGCTACAACTTTCAAACCACCTCTAAGTTTGTTTACTACTAAAGTTGCTAAAGCTTCGCCTTCAACATCTTCAGAAATAATCATTAATGGTCTACCAGCTTGTACAACAGCCTCTAAAAGAGGAACCATTGGTTGTAAATTAGTTAATTTCTTTTCATGTAATAAAATAAAAGGATTATCTAATTCTGTAGTCATTTTATCACTGTTTGTGATAAAGTATGGTGATAGATATCCTCTATCAAACTGCATACCTTCAACTACATCTAACTCAGTTTCAATACCTTTATTTTCCTCAACAGTGATAACTCCTTCATTCCCAACTTTTTGCATTGCTTTAGCAATCATAGTTCCTATTTCTTTATCACCATTTGCAGAAATTGTACCAACTTGAGCAATCTCATCGCTATCTTTTACTTTTTTTGCAGATGCAACAAGACTTTCTTTTACTGTTTCCACAGCAGCATCAATTCCTCTTTTTACATCCATAGGATTCATGCCAGCCGTTACATACTTTACCCCTTCTTTGACTATTGCTTGGGCAAGTATAGTAGCAGTGGTAGTTCCATCACCAGCTTCATCATTAGTTTTGCTGGCAACTTCTTTAACCATTTGTGCACCCATATTTTCAAACTTATCTTCAAGGTCTATTTCTTTAGCTACAGACACACCATCTTTAGTAATTCTAGGTGCTCCATAAGATTTATCCATTACAACATTTCTTCCTTTAGGTCCTAAAGTTACTTTAACAGTGTCAGCCAAGATATTTACACCTCTAATCATTGCTGATCTTGCTTCAGCATCAAATTTTACAACTTTTGCCATTATTTTTCTCCTTTAAATTAAATTACTTACCTGAAATACCCATAATGTCTGACTCTTTCATTATGCTATATTCTTTCCCATTAATTTTGACTTCAGTTCCTGACCACTTGCCAAATAAAACTTTATCTCCAACTTTAACATCCATTGGAATTATTTTGCCATCCTCTGTTTTTGCTCCACCACCTACGGCAACTACTTTACCTTCTTGTGGTTTTTCTTGAGCTGTGTCAGGGATAATTATTCCACCGGCAGTTTTTTCACTGCCGTCTAATACTTCAATTAAAACTCTGTCATGCAACGGTTTAAACTTCATAAATTCTCCTTTATAAATCTTTATAAATATGAGCTTCATATAGATATTTCACAGCCTATTTCAAGATCAGAAAATCTTTTGGATATTAATATTGCTAGTAAATTGAGGATTTTATGGTTTATACCTTAAAATATGACCAAAAATTTAGAATTAAATGGCTTACAATCAATTGCTGATAATTATGATCTTTTTTATATAGACTTATGGGGCGTTGTTCATAACGGGATCAGTCTGCATGATCAAGCTATTGAGGTTTTAGAAAAATTAAAAAAAATGAATAAAAATTTCGTTCTTTTAACCAATGCTCCAAGACCAACAATTATAGTAACAAAACAATTAGAAAAGATGGGCATGGAAAAAAAATTAAGAGATCATGTGTTTACATCTGGTCAGGCGGCGCTTTATTATTTAAAAAAAAATTATTCAGAAAGTAATTTTTTTCATATAGGCCCACCTAAAGACTTTGACCTGTTTATTGATTTTAAAAACTACAAAACAAATAAGATTGAAAAAGGTAGATATTTGTTATGTACAGGTTTATTCGAAGATTTTTTTGATGATTTAAATTATTATAAAAATTTACTTGAAAATCATGTTGATAAAATAATGATTTGTACTAATCCAGATTTGATTGTTGACAAGGGCAATAAAAGAGAAATGTGTGCAGGGTCAGTTGCTATGGTTTTTGAAAA
>CACGLD010000055.1 GCA_902573755.1 uncultured Pelagibacteraceae bacterium | reverse complement strand
AAATTATATTATTGTGTTTAATACCTTTGGACCTTATTAACTTAATCTTATCCTCAAAATAATCATATATATCTAATAATTCATTTTTATATTTCGCCTTCCTTTGCATATTTTCTTGTGTCCCTTGTTGAACGACTCTTCCTTTACCAATTTCAATTTTTTCTTCTATTGATGGGAGATCAACACCTACTCCAGTTCCTCTTGGATATCTAATTGCAGAAGGTCTGTCATTTATATCTACTGAAGTATTAATCATTTTAACAAGCTCAGCTTCATCACTTGCTGCCATTACTACAAAGTTTGGTAAAGTTGATAAGTAAGTTATATCAAATGACCCAGCATGTGTTGAGCCATCAGCACCAACTAATCCTGCTCTATCTATCGCGAATCTGACTGGTAAACTTTGGATGGCAACATCGTGGACAACTTGATCATATGCTCTCTGTAAAAATGTAGAATAAATTGCAGCATATGGTTTGTATCCTTCGGTTGCTAGACCGGCTGCAAAAGTTACAGCATGTTGTTCCGCTATTCCAACATCAAACATTCTATTTGGAAACTCCTTGCCAAAAATATCCATGCCAGTCCCTCCAGGCATCGCAGCTGTTATTCCTACTATTTTGCTATCTTTTTTAGCATGTTTAACTAACGTGTTTGCAAATACTTTTGTATAAGCTGGAAGATTTGATTTGCTCTTTACTTGTTCGCCAGTCTCAACATTAAATTTTGACACTCCATGATAATGATCATTTGCTTTTTCTGCATAAGAATAACCTTTTCCTTTTTGAGTTTTGATATGAATCATTATAGGACCCTCATGTCTTGATTCTTTTGCATTTTTTAAAATTGGAACTAGGCTTGATAAATCATGACCATCTATAGGACCTGCATAATAAAAACCAAGTGAACTAAACAATGTACCTCCGGTAACTGCTGAACGGAAAAAATCCTCTGCTTTTCCTGCTTTAGCACTAAATCTTTTTGAAAATGCAGATGTAATTAATTTTAAGGTTTCTCTAAGACTAAAATATATTTTACCAGTAAATAATTTTGCCAAGTAAGTTCTCATTGCTCCAACTGGTTTTGCAATTGACATGTCGTTATCATTTAAAATAACAATCATTTTTGTCTTAGATGCTCCAGCATTATTCATGGCTTCATAAGCCATACCTGCGCTAATTGCTCCATCACCTATTACAGCTATTACATTGGAAGACTTATTTTCTAATTTATTTGCCTCTGCAATTCCTAATGCAGATGAAATAGATGTTGAACTATGTGCTGCTCCAAATGGGTCATACTCACTTTCAGATCTTTTTGTAAAACCTGATAAACCATCGCCCTGTCGTAAAGTTCTAATTTTATCTTTTCTTCCAGTTAAAATTTTATGTGGGTAAGATTGATGGCCAACATCCCATATTAATTTATCATTTGGGGTATCAAAAACATAATGAAGTGCAACTGTCAATTCAACAACTCCCAAACCAGCACCAAGGTGACCTCCTGTTTCTGAAACAGCACTTATCATTTCCTCCCTCACCTCATCTGCTACTTTTTGTAAATTATTTTCAGAAACTTTTCTTAAATCAGATGGAAAATTGATATTATTTAAAAATTGATAATTTTTTTTCATTTTTTTCTATTCAGTATATAACCTAATGTTTTATTTATTTTTTCAGATCTTGAACCATATTTTCTTAAATTCTTATTAATATCTTTTATTATCTTATCACAATACTTAAGTGAGTCATCATAGCCTATTAAATTTATAAGTGTTGCCTTGCCTTTTTTTTGATCTTTTCCTGTTTTTTTCCCAGCTTCCTTAGAATTACTTTTCAGATCAATTAAATCATCAGCTATTTGGAATAATAAACCAATTTTTGATCCAATATTTTCAAAAAATTTAATTTCTTGGATTGTTTTTTTCTTAATTATTGCTGGAGCTGCACAACAAAAACTAAATAACATTCCAGTTTTTTTTATTTCCATTTCTAATATTTTATTTCTTGATATTTTCTTTCTCTCATAACTTAAATCTAAATATTGCCCACCAGCTATTCCTAGATGTCCTGAACATTCTGATAATTTTTTGATTAGGTTGATCTTTATCTTTTCATTTAATTTCAATTTAGGACTTGATAAAATTTCAAAAGCTAAAGTCAGTAATGAATTTCCTGCTAGAACTGCTGTAGACTCACCAAATTTAATGTGAGCTGAAGGTTTTCCTCTTCTTATATCATCATCATCCATGCAGGGTAGATCATCATGAATAAGAGAATAAGCATGAATACATTCAACAGCCGACCCAACTATTATCAATGTTTTATAATCTATTGAAAATAATGACCCCAAGTCCATTAAGATTTTAGATCTTATTTTTTTTCCACCTGGAAACAAACCAT
>CACGLD010000054.1 GCA_902573755.1 uncultured Pelagibacteraceae bacterium | reverse complement strand
TTATAATTTTTGCCCCTTTATATTAGTAATAATTAAAATAGCAAATAGAAGATTAAGCATTAAAATAAGAAGAATCATGGAAAATACAAAAAAAATTAAATTATTTATCGGTTTGTCTTATTTATTAATTATTAGCTTATTTTTGTATTTCTTTTTTTCAAAATTTAGCCTTTCAGAAATTACTTCATATGATTTTTTAAGAGACAATAGATCTTATTTTATAGAGCTTAAAAATTCTAATTTATTTTTGATCTCTATTTCTTTCTTGATACTAACTATATTATGGGTTTTCCCTTTTTTAGGCTTTGGATCTCCTGTAGTTTTATTAGGAGGTTTTATTTTTGGAAAATGGACAGGAACTATTATTGTAGTTTTTGGATTAACTATCGGAGCAACATTACTTTATATCTTTGGAAATTATTTCTTAAAAAATTTTATAAGAGAAAAATTTTTAAACAAATATAAAAACCTTGAATATAAATTCAAAAAATCAGAATTTATTTACTTGTTTATTTTTCGTTTAGTTGGAGGAATTCCTTGGCAAATCCAATGTCTTTTGCCAGTACTTTTTGATGTAAAATTAAAAAATTATTTCTTCTCAACACTTTTGGGAATTACACCAGGAGTTTTTTTAATTTCATCAATAGGGAGCGGATTAGAGAAAATTATAGATTCAAATATAAAGGTTCCTGGAATTTCAGATATTATATTTTCAAGAGAGATATATATCCCGCTACTTGCTTTTTTTGCGTTAGTTTTGACAACAATTATTTTAAGAAAAATATTTTTTAAGGATTAATGGTGCTCCCACCCTGTACTGACCAGGGAACTAGTCATTACCAATGACTTGTTATACCATTTAACTACAGGAGCTTAGAGACAAATTGTATTTTATTGATAATAAAGCATTTTTTTCAAATTATTGCCTTAATTTTTTGGTGAATATGATTTATATCTATTTTAGGAAAATGTTATGGGAATTCATTACGATTACAAATCAACTAAAGGTAACAAACTTATGGAAAAGCAAGCTAAAAGAGAGAGAAAGCTTGCTGAAAAAAAAGCTAAACGTTTAGCTAAAGAAGGCCCAAAAAAAGAAGAGGAAAAAGCACCTGCACTAGATCCTAATAAACCAATTTCTTTAGATTTCCTGACTAATCCAAATAAAGAGTGAGCGAAAAAATAGATAAAATTAAGGAAAGAAAAAATAGAGAAGCCATTGCATTACGGATTAATTTAAAAAAAAGAAAAATTTTTCAAAAAAAAAATAAAAAGAAAAATGATACTAAACGATAAGCAAATAATAAAATTAGCAGAGGAACATGAAATGATTAGTCCTTTCGTGAACAAAAGTGTTGCTAATGGAATTAGTCATGGCGTTAATCCATTTGGTTATGATCTTCGTTGTGGATCTGAATTTAAAATTTTTACAAATATTAAAGGAGCTACAGCAGATCCAAAAAATTTTAGTGAAGATAATTTTATTACAGTAAAAGACGAAGAATCTATTTTAATTCCACCCAATAGCTTTGCACTTGCTGCGAGTCTGGAATATTTTAAAATGCCAAGAAATGTTACTGGTCTTGTCACAGCAAAATCAACTTATGCAAGGTGTGGTTTAGGTGTTCCGCCAACTGTACTAGAGGCAGGTTGGGAAGGTGTTTTAGTTTTAGAATTCTCAAATCATACTTCAAATAGTATTAGGCTTTATGCAAATAGTGGTGCAGCCCAAATCCTTTTTTTTCAAGGGGATCAGCCAGAAGTTTCTTATGCTGACAGAGATGGAAAGTATCAAGGTCAAACAGGAATTACTTTAGCAAAATCAAAATGATTTATGGATAAATTTTCTATCACCGGTCCTTGTCGAGTGATGAGAGGTGAAGTTTCGATTTCAGGATCTAAAAATGCGGCTTTGCCAATACTTGCCGCAACACTGTTATTTGACAAACCTGTAATTATCAAAAATCTACCTAGGGTAAGAGATATCGATACAATGCTGAACTTATTAAGATCTCTTGGATCAAATATTCAATTTTTAAATAATAAAAAAACAGTAAAAATCACTAAGACTAAAATGCAAAAACAGTTTGCATCTTATTCAATTGTTAAAACAATGAGAGCAGGAATACTCGTGCTTGGACCATTAGTCGCCAAATACCATAAATCAATCTCAAGTTTTCCAGGTGGATGTGTTTTGAATGGTAATTCTGGTAGACCAATTAATTTACATTTGGAAGCTTTAAAAAAACTTGGAATGAAGTATGAAATAAAAAAAGGATATATCCATGCTAAATCTAATGGTAAATTAAAAGGTAATAAAATTAAGTTTCCTGCAATAAGTGTTGGTGCTAGTCAGCAATTAATAATGAGCTCAGTTTTGGCAAAAGGTAAAACTTTGTTACATAACTTAGCATGTGAACCAGAAATTTTAGATTTAACTAATTTTTTAATTTCTGCAGGGGCTAAAATTAAATGGATTGGTAAAAGAACCTGTCAAATCATTGGTGTAAGTTCTCTTAAAGAAACAAAATATTCAGTAATGGGCGATAGAATTGAAACTGGAACTTTTTGTGTTGCAGCTACATTAGCAAAAGGAGATTTGTTAATTAAGAATTTTGATCCGAAGTTAATTAAAACTGAATTGAATTTA
>CACGLD010000053.1 GCA_902573755.1 uncultured Pelagibacteraceae bacterium | reverse complement strand
GCATCTCATCGACAGTTACTTGAAGCGTTTTTTTTCTATTTCTTATAGGAATCATTGTTAGATTTAATATAATACATCTAAATGATTGAACAAATTTATACTTATTTCACGATTGAGACACTTTACATGTGGATCAACCTTGGAGTTCTACCTTTTTGGTTTATCTTAATAGTGTTTCCTCAATCACATTTAAGTAGAATTTTTGTAACATCAATTTTTCCTTTTTTAATATTAAGTGGTGTGTATATCTTCATTTTATATAAATCTTATTTAATTGGTTACGATTTTGACGGAAATTTCTCTCTTTACTTGGGTCTGAATGAGTTATCTAGATTGTTTGAAGACTATTTGTACATAATGATATTTTGGACTCATTTTATAGCAATAAACTTATTTATCGGTGGCTGGATTGTTAAAGACTCTCAAAAGTTTTCTATAAATAAAGTTTTGATGGCTGTGCCGTTAATTGTCACTTATTTAATTGGTCCAATAGGTTTATTTTTATATTGGATAATTAGAATCTTTTACGCAAAAAGAATTAGTTTATATGAGTAATCATATAGATTTTTATTTCGACATAATTAGCCCATATGCATACATCGCGCACAAAAAAATTCTTAAACATAAAAATATCATATTTAATTACAAACCAATTTATTTAGGGGGTCTTCATAAGCTAGCTGGAATAGATTCACCTGCATTTAATAAATATAAATTAAGAAATAATATCAATGATTGCAATTTAGTATCTGAAAAAAATAACATTGAATTCAAATGGAATACTAATTTTCCAATAAATTCTCTAAGTATAATGAGAGGATACATTAGTGTTAGTAAGGATAAGCAAAACGATTACTTAAATTGTTTTTTTGATGCTTATTGGAAAGATGATCAAGACTTATCAAACATCAAAAATATTTCTAAATTATTAAAAACATTAAAAATTGATAATGATGAATTTTTTAAATCTATAAAAGAACAATCAATTAAAGATAAATTAATTAAATTAACTACTGATGCTTTTCAAAAAGAAGTTTTTGGAACCCCAACTTTTATAGTAAATAATAAAATTTTTTGGGGACAAGATAGACTTGAGTATGCTTTGGAAGAATTTGGTATTAATTAAATTATTTTAAATTTGCTACTAGCTATAGATCCAAATCCACCATCAATATGAGATACTTTTTGATATCCCATATCTTTTAATGATTTTGCAGCCAAAGCTGATCTTACGCCTCCCGCACAAAATAAAACAAATTCTTTATTTTGATCTAATTGTCCATTTTGAAATATAGGACTGTTAGGATCTAAATAAACTTCAAGCATTCCTCTTGGGATATGACTTGCACCTTCAACGCTACCTGTGTTTTCTAACTCATTACTTTCTCTTATATCAATTAGATTACAATTGTTATCTTGGACCATTTGGTAAGCATCATCTGCATTAATTGTTTTAATCTCTTTTAAAGTTTCACTAACTAGAGTTTGTAATGATTTAATGACCATAATATTATAAAACCTATAACACATTATGAAAAAATTTTTTATCAAAATCTGTAAATTATTAGGATACGAAATTTTAGATCAAAATAATTTTTCGTCCCCAACATTAGGAAAGGAATTAAATGAAGAACTATCGATTTTGAATGAAAAATCTATAGTTTTACCTTTGGGAGAAGTAAAAATTACAAAAAAAGTAAATTCAATACTAATTGTATTAAGGATGAATACAGATATTGAGATTTGGGATCAAAATAGAAGAAGGTTATTTGAGCATCCAAAAATTGAATATACTAAAAGATCATTAAATTCACTTATTAGGTCAATTAATTTTTTAAAAAATAAATACCCCACCATAAATATAAGAACAATAATTATTGATGATAATTCAAGTACTGAAAACCTTAATGAAATTAAAAAATTAATTGATGGAAATAATATAGAGATAATCAATTTAGATTACTCAAAATATAAAAAGGAAATATCAGAACAAAAAAATAAAGAAACCTTTGCAAATCTTGCAAGTTTACTTCAAAGTTTTGAGATTGGAAAAAATGCTGGTGAAGATTTAATTTACTTTATTGAGGATGATTATTTACATTTTGAACCAATGTTGGAGGAGATGGTTGCTTCTTATGAAAGAATTGCATCACAGCTAAATAAGGATATTTTTATGTGTCCATCTGATTATCCTTATCTGTATATGAATAATGAAAAAACAAATGTTTTGATTGGAAATAAACGGCATTGGAGAACTGTAGATAAAACACTATGTACCTTCCTGACAACTAAAAACTTATTAGATAAATATTGGGATAACTTTTATAAGAATTGTTTAGACAGACACGATCCATTTGAAAAATATTTAAATGAAATATATTCAAAAGAAATTTGTATTTCTCCCTTAAAAAGTTTATCACTACATCTAACAAATATTAATTCAAGTTACGGTTTGTCACCATTAATTGATTACAAAAAACTTTGGGAGGAAAACAAAATAAATGATTAAAGAAAATACAAAAGCACCAATTTTTAAATTACCATCTACAAATAAAAAAGAATACTCTCTTAAAGATTCAATTGGAAATTATGTAATTATTTATTTTTATCCTAAAGATGATACACCGGGATGTACAATTGAAACCAATGATTTTAATAAGCTACTTCCAAAATTTAAA
>CACGLD010000052.1 GCA_902573755.1 uncultured Pelagibacteraceae bacterium | reverse complement strand
GAAATTAATGGAAAGTGCCAAATACCAGCATTGTAATTAACCCCAGTTTGTTTTGGGACTAAAAAGGATTGGATTTTATTTACATCCGGCTTATCTCCTTTTGGTGCTACAAATACTAAAAACTTTGTATCTTCCATTGGTATAAAGGCTTGGCTTCCTAAAGGATGTTTTTCCATCATATCAATTTTCATAGGAAACCTTCTTTTTTTTGCTTTAAAAATACTAACAATTGCTTTCCCTTTGTTTTTCGATGCATCTACGTTTATCAAATTATCAAATCTTTTTGCATAGCCATCATTAATATTTATAGGATTTTTTTTTGATGTATCTATTAATTGACCAAATTTAGAAAAATTTTTTTTAGTAATTTTTTTTGCTTTTATTATTTTCATCTCACAAAATTTCCGAATGCCCTTATTCTTGAAATTCCACCGTCTGGATAGATATTTATTCTAAGATAATTTTCCTTACTTCTCTTAATTAAGAATTTTTTAAAAATATGTTTCTTGTGAGCTGAAAGTTTTGATTTATTTAAAATAAACTTCCAATTTTTTGAATTATTGACAATTGATTTATTGGACAGATCTTTTGAAATGCTTGCAGTTTGAATTGAACAACTATCGGGATAATTTCCTTTAAAATGATGGGTATCTATCTCCAGTTTTTTTATTAATCCTGGTTTTCCAAATTTTATTATAAGCCAATCAAAGTTTTTTCCTCTACTTCTTCTTGTTTCCCAACCATCTCCCATATTTTTTCCTTTACCAGGTGCTATGATATTTTCAGCCCTGCCGAAATGTTCATTATTACAACCAATAATTGAAGCGCCATTTAAAACAGATGTAAGGTTGATAGTTTTGTTATTTAAAAAGTTTTTATCCATTTCAATTTTTCCATAAAGCCTTAGTCTTGCAACTCCACCATCTGGAAAAATGTTTAGTCTTATATAATTAAAAACAGATTTGTTCTTTGATTTGAAGCTATGGTTTCGGCTTGGCCCAAGTTTTTTTTTGCCCAATAAAGAAATCCATTTTGTTTTATTATTAGGCTTTGTTTTACTTAAGCAACCCTCTAAAGAAGCATGTGTAGGCTGATTTCCATTGAAGTGTGTTGTGTCAATGTCTATATCAAATATCTTTCCAGGTTTACCAAGTTTTAAAATTAAATAATCAAAACCTTTTGATCTTCTTCTCCTTGTTTCCCATCCATCCATCCATTTACCATGTTTGTCAAATAGTCCATCTTTAAAAACTGGAGTTTCAATGCTTAATATTCTATGAGCAGCTGCAAAAAAATCATCAGTCTTAAATATAACTTTAGATCCAATTCTTGGATCTGCTAAGTTAATCATTTTTGCACTTATAAATTTTTTCATTTTTTGTTTATTTCATTCAAACGAAAGGTTGCGATTTTTTTTACTTGTTTTTTTGCTTCAAGGAATTCACTTTCTACATCACTTTGTATTCTTTGTCTAAAATTATTCAAAATTTCATTTTTATCTTTACCTTTTACGGCAATTATAAAAGGAAAATTAAACTTTTTTTTATATTCTGCATTTAATTTTTTAAATTCCTCATATTCATCATTAGAACATTGGTTTAATTTTGCAGAGGCTTGTTCTGATATAGATTCAGAGGTCATTTTTTTTGCTACAGCAAGCTCAGGATGTGCATTTAAAATCTCTAAAATTTTATTGTTTTCGTAATTTTCATAAATATCAAGCATTTTAAACACAATATCTTCGAAGTTTTTAAATGGTCTTGACTCAAAAGCTTCCATAGCAACTGATTCAGTTTTTTCAAAAACATTACCAAATACAGACAAAAAATCAGACTTGTTAAGATCGTTAATGTTATCTATTGTTCTCATATAACTTTAAATAATTTAATTTTGAAATTAAATGATACTATAATTTTATGACAAAGCTCACAACTCATGTTTTAGATGTGTATTCTGGTAAACCTGGCAAAGGTATCTTAGTTGAGTTATTTTATATTAATAATTCAGAACGAAAAAAATTAACGTCAACAAAACTCAATGACGATGGTAGAGCTAATTCACCATTAGCAGAGGGAGATGTTTTTATTAAGGGTAAATATGAATTAGTTTTTCATATTGGTGATTATTTTAAAAATACATCTTCAGCTAGTGATGAACCATTCTTGGATGATGTTGTTATCAGATTTGGTATTTCAGATCCTTCACAGCATTATCATGTTCCTTTACTTGTTTCACCTTGGAGTTATTCTACTTATAGAGGTAGTTAAGTGATATCGAGTTCTGTTAAATTTTTATTAAATGACAAGCTTATAGTAATCAAAAATCCAGATCCAAACCAAACATTACTTAATTATATTAGAACTGAATTAAAAAAGACTGGAACTAAAGAGGGATGTTCAGAGGGTGGCTGTGGTGCATGTACAATTGTTTTAGGTGAATTAGTCGATAATAAAATTGAATATAAAGCAATTAATTCTTGCATTTCATTTGTCCCATCATTGAATGGTAAGCAACTTATAATTGTTGAAGATTTAGTTTCTCAAAATGGAAAACTTCATCCAGTGCAAGATGCGATGGTTAAATTTCATGGTTCCCAATGTGGTTTCTGCACCCCAGGATTTGTTATGTCTTTATTTTCAATGTTTAAAAATAACAAAAAACTTAGTGATGAATTAATAACAGATTCTATATCAGGTAATTTATGTCGTTGTACTGGTTATAGACCTATAATTGATGCTGC
>CACGLD010000051.1 GCA_902573755.1 uncultured Pelagibacteraceae bacterium | reverse complement strand
ATTATAAAAACTAAGTTCTCCAATATTATTTTTTATTATTTGATTCAAATCTGAAAATTTCCAATCTTCCTCTTTTCTATTTGGAAAACCTTTATCTATGAAATTGTCTAAACAAAATTTTTTTATTTCAATATCTTTTTGAGATAAACTTAAACTTTTTATACTATTATCAAAATCTTTTTGTAATTGTTCTTTCATTTAATTAAAGTTTTCATATCCTTTTTTTTCTAACTCTAAGGCTAAATCTGGACCACCAGATTTTACGATTTTTCCATTCATCAAAACGTGAACAAAATCAGGTTTTATATAATCAAGTAATCTTTGATAGTGTGTAATAATTAAAAATGAGTTGTTTTTATCTCTCAATGTATTAACTCCATCTGCAACGATCTTTAAAGCATCAATATCTAAACCAGAATCTGTTTCATCTAATATTGACAATTTTGGAGCTAGCAATGACATTTGTAAAATTTCATTTTTCTTTTTTTCACCTCCAGAAAAACCAACATTTAACTGTCTGTTTAATTTTTCTTCATCAAATTTTAACTCTTTGGATTTTTCTTTTACCAATTTTAGAAATTCAATTGCATCAAGCTCTTTCTCACCCCTAGCTTTTCTCACAGCATTCAAAGAAGTTTTTAAAAATATATTTGTATTTACACCTGGAATTTCTAAAGGATATTGGAAAGCTAAAAATATACCCTTGTGTGCTCTTTCCTCTGTTTCAAGTTCAAATAAATCTTTTTCTTCAAAAAGAACTTCCCCAGAAACTTCATAGCCTTTTTTTCCTGATAAAATGTTGGACAAAGTACTTTTTCCAGATCCATTAGGGCCCATAATTGCATGAACCTCACCAGGATTTATATCTAAGGATAGCCCATTTAAAATAGGTTTATTCTCAATCGTTGCATTTAAATTATTTATTTTAAGCATTAGCCAACACTTCCTTCCAAACTGATACCTACAAGTTTTTGTGCTTCTACAGCAAATTCCATAGGCAGTTGCTGCAACACTTCCTTACAAAAACCGTTAACAATTAAGCCGACAGCTTCCTCTGGGTTTAATCCTCTTTGTTGACAATAATGTAGCTGCTCTTCACTTATCTTGGATGTGGTTGCCTCGTGAGCAATATTGGACTCAGAATTTTTATTTTTTATATAAGGCACAGTGTGAGCTCCACATTTGTTTCCCATTAATAAAGAGTCACACTGAGTATAATTAGTTGAATTTTTTGCTTTTGATGAAATATCAACTAAACCTCTATAAGTCATATCTGAACTACCAGCTGATATTCCTTTCGAAATTATTTTACTTTTAGTATTTTTGCCTAAATGGATCATTTTGGTACCTGTATCTGCTTTTTGGTGGTTGTTAGTAATAGCTATTGAATAAAACTCACCAACAGAATTATCTCCTTTTAGAATACAACTAGGATACTTCCAGGTAATTGCAGAACCTGTTTCAACTTGTGTCCAGGAAATTTTAGAATTTTTTCCTTTGCACAAACCTCTTTTTGTTACAAAATTATAAATACCTCCTTTTCCATCTTTATCGCCTGGATACCAATTTTGTACAGTTGAATATTTTATTTCCGCATCATCAAGTGCAATTAATTCTACATTAGCAGCATGTAATTGATTTTCATCTCTCATTGGAGCTGTGCATCCTTCTAAGTAACTGACATAACTTCCTTTGTCTGCAATAATTAAAGTTCTTTCAAATTGACCTGTATTAGATGCATTAATTCTAAAATAAGTTGATAGTTCCATTGGACATCTAACACCCTCCGGAATGTACACAAAAGAACCATCTGTAAAAACTGCTGAATTTAATGTTGCAAAAAAATGATCACTTGTTGGAATTACAGATCCTAAATATTTTTTGACTAATTCAGGGTGATTTTGAATTGCCTCTGATATAGGGCAAAATATTATTCCTTGTTTAGTTAATTCATCTTTAAAAGTAGTAGCTACAGAAACTGAATCAAATACAGCATCAACAGCTATTCCATTTAATCTCGCTTGCTCTTGCAAAGGAATTCCAAGTTTTTTATAAGTTTCTAAAAGTTTAGGATCCAGTTCATCTAAACTTTTTGGCTTATCTTTCATGCTTTTAGGAGCAGAGTAATAATATAAATCTTGATAATCTATTTTTGGAAATTTAGGTTTCTGCCAATCCGGTTCTTTTAATACCTTAAATCTCTCAAAAGCTTTTAGTCTGAATTCAAGCATCCATGCAGGTTCTTTTTTTATATTTGAAATAAATTTAATAACATCTTCATTCAAACCTTTTGGAGCTTGAATATTTTCTATATCCGTTGAAAAACCATATTTATAGTCTTTTAAATTATTTATTTCTTTTTGTCTGTTGTCCATTCTAAACTCTTGTTTCTTTATTGTTATTTAACAAATCTTTTAGGCTTTTATTTTCAAAGAATGTATTTATGTGTATCTCTAACTCGTCCCATAAATTATGAGTAATGCACTTTGTAGCTTTGCCGTTGCATCCTTTTTTAGATTCTTTTTTACATTGAACAGTTTTTACTTTTTCATCAACTGCATGAAAGATATTAGTTAATTTTATATCATTTGGATTTTTATTAAGTACGTAACCTCCTTGCGTTCCTCTAATGCTTTTAACAATTTCGTTTTTTTTTAATTTAGAAAAAATTTGTTCTAGATAATCTAAAGATATACCTTGTCTTAATGATATGTCTCTCAGTGATACAGGATTGATATTATCAAACCTGGCTAAATCAACTA
>CACGLD010000050.1 GCA_902573755.1 uncultured Pelagibacteraceae bacterium | reverse complement strand
TATCACCCGACGAGGGTTCACCAGATGGAATGACCTTAGATAAAAATAAAAATTTATGGGTAGCTCACTTCCATGGCGCATGTATTTCTGTTTTTAACAAAAAGGCAAAGTTAATTCATAGAATTCAGTTTCCTGCAAAAAATATTACTAATTGTGCATTTGGAGGTAAAAATACTAAAGAACTTTACGTTTCAACAGCAACAAAAGGTATGAGCAAAGCAGAATTGCGAAAATTTAGATATTCAGGATTCTTTTTTAGTGTAAAAACAAATGCAAAAGGAGTTTTACAAAAAAAATTTATATTAAATAATGAAGAAAAGAGATCTTTACTATGAGCGAATACCTACAAAGCTTTTAAGAGAAGATATTAGATTATTAGGAACATTTTTAGGAAGAGTAATTAAAGATCAAGAGGGACTAGTCTTTTTTAAAATTGTTGAAAGACTAAGATTACTATCCAAAAACACATTACTAGATAAAAACAAGAGTAAAGTTTTCTCAAAAATATCAAAAGAAGTAAAAAAACTTTCGCCAGAAAAAACTTTTAAAATCACAAGGGCTTTTTCGCACATCCTTAATTTGATGAATTTAGCTGAGTCTTTAGATGCATCTAGAAAATTAAATGAATATGAAAATCCATATTTTAAAAGCAAAAATCAAAATTTATATATTGAGGATATTATTGAGGGACTTTTCAAAAATAAAAATATTTCAAATAATAAAATTTATGATTTGGCAACTAACCTAGATATTGGGATAGTTCTTACCGCTCATCCAACAGAGGTTAAAAGAAGAACTTTAATTCAAAAATATGCAAATTTAATATCAATCATGGAGCAAAGACATCTCTATAAAAAATACCCCTCAAAAATCATAGAATTAGATAGAAAACTGTATTCAGAAATAGCAATTATCTGGAAAACTGATGAACTAAAAAGAACTAAACCTTCTCCATTAGATGAAGCAAGATGGGGTCTGGCTGTAATTGAAGATAGTTTGTGGGACACAATTCCTAAGGTTTATAAAAGATTGAATGATATCTTCAGAAAAAATTTAAACAAAGACTTGCCTAGAAATTTCAATCCTATTCAATTTGGTTCATGGATGGGTGGAGATAGAGATGGAAATCCAAATGTAACTTCTGAGGTAACTAAGAAAGTAATTTTATTTTCTAGATGGCAAGCTGCAAAATTGTACGAGAAAGAACTTACTCAATTAATTCAAGATTTATCTATGGAGGAATGTTCTCCTGCAATCAGTAGAGTTACTGGAAAAAGTTTTGAACCATATAGAGTTTATTTAAGACCATTAAGAGATAAAGTAAGAAATACTCATCAATTAATAGAGGCACACATAAACTTTAATAAACCTTTAGACGAAAAAAAATTACTCCAAGATAAATATGAAATTATTAACCCCTTGAGAGAAGTAAGAAGTTCTCTGAATCAAAACAAAGGTCAACATATTGCAAATGCTGATTTACTAGACTTAATTAGAAGAGTTAGATGTTTTGGAATAAATCTTGCAAGATTAGATGTCAGACAAGAGTCTGATCGACATGAAAAACTTTTAAATGAAATCTTTAAAAAGAAAAATAAAATAAATTATTCCTCTCTAAGCGAAGGTGAAAAAATAAAACTTTTAAATAAAAATATTAAACAAGGAAAATATTTTGTAGATAAAATAAATATTCGAGATAAAGAAAACAAAGAAGTATGGAATACTTTTAAACAGATTGCTAAAGAACCAACCCAATGTCTTGGTGCTTATGTAATATCAATGACGTCCACAGCATCTGATATTTTGTCTGTTTATTTTTTACAAATGCAGGCACAAACAAAAAATTTATTGAGAGTTGTTCCACTTTTTGAAACTCTGGATGATTTAAAAAATGCTAACGGTGTTATGACAAACTTGTTCAAACTTTCATGGTACAGAAAAATGATTAAGTCAAAACAGGAAGTGATGATTGGATATTCAGACTCTAGTAAAGATGCTGGAAAATTATCTGCAAGTTGGCATCAATACAAACTTCAAGAAGAGCTAAGAAATTTAGCAAAAAAATATAAGATAGATCTTGTTTTCTTTCACGGCAGAGGTGGATCTCCAGGAAGAGGAGGTGGTCCAATACAGGCTACTTTAAAATCACAACCTTCTGGAACAGTTAATGGAAAAATTAGAATTACAGATCAAGGAGAAGTAATTCAGCAGAAGTATGGCTATAAACCTTTAGCTGAGTACAATTTATGTAGTTACATAGGAGCTGTAATGGACGCTTCTTTAAATCCTCCACCAAGATCAAAAACTAATTGGCGTGAATTAATACAAAAAATGTCAGAAATTTCTACATCTTCATATAGAAAATATTTAAATCAAAGTGAGGATTTTATTCGTTACTTCAAAACAGTTACGCCACATAAATCACTAGGAAAACTTGCAATTGGATCAAGACCAACCAAAAGAAAGAATGTTGATAATATTCAAAGCTTAAGAGCTATTCCTTGGGTATTTGCTTGGACACAAATTAGATTAATGTTACCTGCTTGGCTTGGTACAACTGAAGCATTGAGATACGGTTCAATTAAAAAATTTAAAAGTACAATGACAGACATGGAAAGAAATTGGCCATACTTTGTATCAACTATGGATATTTTAGATATGGTAATATCTAAGGTAGATCCAGAAATATCAGTTATTTATGAAAATAATTTAGCTGATGCATCATTAAAAAGAATTGGTAAAAAATTAAGATTTCAATTTGAGGCACTAGTCA
>CACGLD010000049.1 GCA_902573755.1 uncultured Pelagibacteraceae bacterium | reverse complement strand
TTATTTTTTTGTGCATAATAATTCATGATCATATTTTGGCCGTTACTGGGTATTTTAAAATCTCCAATATTAATATCTGTTGTAACTGTTGCTGTAGTCATGATTAGTTATAAAATTTTTTTATATTTAAAAAAATCTGAATTTTTTTGCATCAAAGGTTTTTTTGCACTTTGAAATCTTATACTGCACGCTAATCTAGCTTTTTTTGAGACAAAATTGACATTTCCATGTAAGATAAACGGATTAAATATAATCGCTTCTCCATACCTAATTTTTATTGGTTTTTCATTAAAATTCATGTTTAAAATTGTAGGACCATTAACCAGTCCCTTGCTATGTTCCTTTTTAATTATCTCAAATGATCTTTTTTGATCAATGTAAAATATCCCCCCATCATCGTCTAAGTCATGAAAGGGTGCCCATAAAACATATGTAAAAGGTGAAATACCAGACATTAATTCATAATGAGGCCATTGTCTTCTTTGATTTTTACCAGGTAAATTAAAAATTGTATTAGCTCTTCTTTGAACAAAAATTTCTTTTCCTGCTAATTGCTTAATTTTAATTTTGCATGCATTCAGCATCATTTCTGAAGCCTCTGAAAAGGATAATAGTTTTATCATAATGTTATTAATTTCTGATTTAGACATTGATGTCATCTTTACTCTTAGATGATCAAAGCTATTTTTAGAAACATCTAAATTCAGTTTTTCAATAAATTTTTTTTTCAAGTTACCAAAAATTTTTAGGTTATCTATTTTTACAATTGCATAACCTGGTCCTTGAGTAATTTTTTTTTGAATGTTCATTAAATAAATTAAATAAATATACCAAATTCTTGCAAACACAAGTAGTTGAATAGTAAAATAAAAGAATTTACTTTAGATAAAATTTCTTAATAAAAATTAAACTATATCCATTTATTATCAACATCTTGTTTAATAAGTTGATTGTAAATATCTTGAATTTTCGGAATGAGTTCTGATATTTCAGGCATTTCAGAAACTTTAGAATTCTGTTCAACTTGTTTTGCATTAATTGCCCCAGGAATTGTTACTGTCACGTCATTATGAGATAATATCCATTTAATTGCTAGTTGAGATAAAGTAAATTCTTTAGGTAAAATTTTTTTTAATTCTTTCACTGCTAGTAATCCTCTTTTAAAGTCTACCCCTGAAAAGGTGTCACCAACGTCAAATGCCTCACCATTTCTGTTATAATTTCTATGATCATTTTCTGGAAAAATTGTTTTTTCATTTATTTCCCCACTTAGTAATCCACTTGCCAAAGGTCCTCTTGCTATAACTGCAATATTTTTTCTTTTTGCCTCTTTAAGAAATTTTTCTATAGGTTTTTGTCTAAAAATATTAAAAACAAGTTGAATACTTTTAACACCAGTAAATTTCATTGATTCAAAAGCTTCGCTTAAATTGTAGACACTAACTCCATAATTTGCAATTTTTCCTTTTTTGACAATTTGATCCATTTTTTCAAAAGTTTCTTCTTTTTTACAAATATCCACTGGTGGGCAATGCAATTGAACTAAATCAATTTGATCGATTCCTAAATTCATTAAAGATCTATCAACAAATTCTTCCATGGGATCATGTTTATAGCCTCTAGGATAATTTGTTCCTCTAATTCTTCTTCCAAGTTTAGTTGTAACATAAATTTTATTTGATTTTGATTTTAATATCTCGGACAAAAACCTTTCGCTTCTTCCATCGCCATATGTATCTGAAGTGTCAAAAAAATTAATACCTTGATCTAAAGCTTTTTTTAAAAGATTTCTTGCTTCTGAGTCATTAACATCTCCCCAGCACCAGCCTATCTGCCAACATCCTAGGCCCACTTCCGAAACTTTCCAACCAAGATTAGAAAAATCTCTATAATTCATTAATTTTGATTAGTTTATACTTTTTCTTGGATTGCAGCCTGAGACTCTTTTGCTTTTTTTACTGTCTGTAATCTCTCGCTATAAGATTTGTCTGGAGGATCATAACTATCAAATACGTTCATTATATTTTGTGTAAAATCTCTACCAATGTTTGTTAAAAATATCCCATCATTTGATATTGTAACTAAACCATCTTTTTCCATTTCGCTCATATAATTAATTTCTTTTTTAAAATATTCTTTAGCATTTATATCAAATTGTTCTCTAAAATTCTGATAATCGATTTTAAAATAACTTCTAATCTGCTGAGTAGCATGCTGTCTTATTTTGTCATCCTCATTTAATTTTAGACCTCTAAAAGATGGTAATATATTTTTATCTAATGCTTTTTTATATGAAGAAAGGTCATAGAAATTTTGAACATAATAATCATTTCCTAAATTACTCATTGATGAACTTCCAACTGCTATAAAATTAACTCTACCTCCTGGTTGGTGCCCTGAAGCTCCATAGTGAGCCTGACCTTCCTCAAATGCTTTCGTCATTGGACTATCAGGAAGGGAATAACATTCAAAACCAGTTCGAATGTAACCACCAGAACCTAATTTTTTATGAATCACTTCCATCATTTCTTTACGCTCTAAAAAATCAGGTAGTGGTCCCTCTGCTAACATCTGCACTTGATATTTAGCTACCCAAGGTTTGTATGCCATTAAAGATAATTGTACTAGAGTAGGTTTTAGTCTAATGATTTCATCACAAGTTTTTGCAATTGAATCAACTGTTTGTCCAGGTTGACCAATTAAGAAATCAAATGCAATTTCCTTATACATTTTTCTAACCCTTGGTGTCAAAATATCCTCAAAAAGTTTTGCTGGTTGAATTCTATTTACCCTTCTTTGGACTTCAGGGTCTAAATCTTGCATTCCAAAAGATATTCTATTTGTACCACAAACTTCATGATTATAAATTAATCTATCCTCATCAACTCTTCTTGGGTCACTTTCTACTGTAAAAAATTCCACATTTGACCAGTCAAATAAACTTTTTAATTTATCAACTAATTTTTTTA
>CACGLD010000048.1 GCA_902573755.1 uncultured Pelagibacteraceae bacterium | reverse complement strand
TCTTCTAGAAATATATAGACCACTGAGAACAATGATAAATAAACCTAAATAAGTCCAGTTATCTGGTAATTCATGAAAGAAATAATAACTAATTAGTATATTGGTAATTATCTCTGTATAGCCCAAAGGAGCTAATTTAGAAGCATCAGCATATTTGAGTGATAATATGAGAAAAAGATGCGCTACAGAGGCTATAAGGCCGATTAAAGCCATTAAAATCCACTGATTTGACGTAGGATTAACCCAAACTGAGGGCATAAATAGGCTAATTATAATGGTTCCTATTAAACCCGATAGTAAAAGGGTTAAAAGAGGATTGTCAGAGGTACTGAGCTTCCTCGTGATAATAAGATAAAACCCATAGCAAATTCCATTACCTAAAGCAGCCATGGTAGCTAAATTAAGTTCTATAAAGCCAGGTCTGATTACAATTAAAGTTCCAATAAACCCTAATGATACAGCAGTCCACCTCTTCACCCCTACTTTCTCATTTAAAAAAAATGGAGATAAGGCTGTAACACAAATTGGAGCAACAAAAGCTAAGGTTAAGGCTTTAGGAAGTGAAATTTCCGATATTGCATAAAAGAATAAATAAGTAGAAAAAACAAAAATTAATCCTCTAATTAATTGAAGGGCTGGTTTTTTCGTCCAAACTAATGAATGCCTATAAAAGATAAGCATTAGGGATAATGTAAAGACTACAGTAAAAAAATATCTTGCCCACGTTATCTGCAAAACATCCATAGATGAGCTTAAATATTTAGCAAAAGCATCCATTACAGGAACAATCATCCAAGCAGATGCATTTAAAATTATAGCCTTCATAAAAGAATGATATCTCTTAATAGAAGTATTTTAAAGCAAAGAATAATGTAATCGGAATAGTGAATAAGGACATGATTGTAGATACTACAATTGTGCTAGATATATTATCTACAATTTCTTTAGGAGAATACATGTGCGCAATCAAATAACACAAAATTGCACTAGGCATACAAGACTGAATTAACAGAACACCGGCTGGTATACCAGATAAATTAAAAAATTTTATAACAGCAAATCCTATAATAGGACCTAATATTACTCTTCCAAAAGAAGTTATTAATGCATCTTTAAAAGAAAATACTTTCATTTGAGTAAGAGCAACGCCTAGCGACATAAGGATCATTACAATCATTCCATAAGCTAAAAGCATTACAGTATTTAATACAAATTGAGGAAATGGAATTTCAAAATACAAAAAGAGTACTGTTATTAAAATTGCGTAAAATGATGGACTTTTTAATATTGTTTTAAAATCAAAGGCTCTTTTTGCTAAAAAAATATTTAAAGTAAAGTGGAGTAAAACAATAAGAGATGAAATTGCAGCAGCTATACCCATTCCTAATTCACCATAGGCAAATAAACAAATCGGAATACCCATATTTCCAGTATTCGGCAAGATAAAAGTTGGTAATTCACGAATATAATCTTTCTTCATAAGAACAAGAAAAATCAAACCTACAATCCCAAATAATGTTATTAAGATAATTGCGTAACCAAAATATTCACTAAATAACTCAAAAGTTACTCCACCTGCTGTAATAGCAAAAATAACGAGAGCTGGAGTTCCAAAATTACCAGCATATGTAGTAATAAATGATGTATCAAAATTGGGATTTTTTTTACCCAAATGATATCCAAGACCTACTATTAGGAATACTGGAAATAAAACTTCAAAAAGTTTTAAATAAATTTCCATTAACCAAGCAATCTAATTAATGTTGGTGTTTTTAAAATATTTTTATTTTTTTTAAAAATAGACAAGCAATTATGAATATTAGTTTCAGTTGTTTTATGAGTTATAATAACTATTGTTGCTTTATTGTTTTTCTTATCAGGTGTTTGGATTAGCCTTTTAACTGAAATTTTGTATTTAGCTAAACGATTAGTTATTTCGGATAATACACCGGGCTTATCTTTTACTTCAAATCTTAAATATAATGAATTTACATAATTATTTACATTATATGGCTTTAAAGATTTAAGTTTAGAAACACTAACACCGAAAGGTTTTTTTATATTTCCACGCAAAATTGATAATAAATCAGAAAGTAATGATGAAGAAGTGGGGCCTGGTCCAGCTCCCTCACCTTGCAATACACTTTCTCCAACAGGTTTACCTTGCAGAATTACTGCATTCATTACACCGTTAACATTACCAATATAAGATTTTTTACTAACCAAACATGGATGAACAGTTTCAAAAAGATGATTATTCTTTAACTCAGAAATTCCCAGTAGCTTTATTCTTAAATCTAATTGATTTGCAATTTTAATATCTTTTAATTCAATTTTTTCTATTCCTTCCATTAAACATTTATGTTTTGAAATTTTACTATTAAAGGCTAAAGCAGACAAAATTCTTACTTTGGCAAATGCGTCAAAACCGTTTAAGTCTAATTTAGGATTACCAGGTTCAGCATAACCAAGCATCTGTGCTTTTTTTAAAACATCTGCAAAATTCTCATTTGTATTTTCCATTTCAGATAAAATGTAATTTGAAGTGCCGTTAAGAATTCCATAAACTTTTGATATTTTGTTTGTTGCTAATCCTTCTTTAATAGATCTTAATATTGGAATACCTCCAGCAACTGATGCTTCAAATTCTAAATTAACTTTATTTTTTTCTGCAAGTTTTGCTAACTCATTACCGTGTTTTGATATTAAAGCTTTATTAGGTGTAATAACGTGGATTTTACTTTTTAGAGCAGTTTCTACAACTTTTTTAGAAATTCCATCCGATAAACCTATAGCTTCAAACAATATATGAATGTTATTTTTTTTAAAAATTTCTAAAGGATTTTTGTAAAATATTTTTTTATTAATTTTATATTTTCGTTTTTTATTAATACTTCTTGCAGATACAGCAACTACATTTATTTTCTTACCTGTTTTAAGCTCAATATCTTTCTTTTTTGTATTTAGTTCGTTTAGCAAATAATTACCAACCTGAC
>CACGLD010000047.1 GCA_902573755.1 uncultured Pelagibacteraceae bacterium | reverse complement strand
GAAGAATTTTATCCTGCCATCCAATAAAATTTTTAGGGGGTGGCGAAGGGTTTGATCCAGTTAAAAAAGAAATGAAGGATAATAAATAATGGAAACTAGAAATATAATTGCTGCCATAAGTTTATCAGCTGCAGTAATTATATTATACTCGTTATTTTTTGCGCCACCTCCTGTAACGAAAGAAAATTTAACTGAAAAAACTAAGAGTGAACAGAATTCAGATGCACCTAGTCTTGATCAAAAAGAAAATGTAACTGAAATTTCACGAGAAGAAGCTTTACAACAAAGTGAAAGGATTCAATTTGAGAACCAAAGTATTGTCGGATCTATTTCATTAAAAGGGGCCGCAATAGACGATCTAACTTTCAAAGAATATAATGTTAGTTTAGAAAGTGATGAAAAAGTAAAATTTCTTGCACCACGAAGCTCTAAAGAAGGCTATATAATAGAAAGTGGTTTTATAACTACCGATAAAAATATCGATATTCCAAATGCAGATTCAATTTGGTCAGTTTCTGGAAATAAAAAATTAACTGATCAATCTCCTATAAAACTAAGTTGGACTAATGATCAAGGCATCACTTTTGAAAAAGAAATTGCAATAGATGATAAGTTTTTATTCACTATAAAACAAAGAGTTATAAATTCTACTGATAAAAACTATGACTTCTATTCTTATGGACAAATTATAAGAAATCAAATCCCAGAAGGTTTAACCGATTTTTACATTCTTCATGAAGGCCCTATCGCTACATTGGACGAAGAATTAATTGAGGAAGATTATGACGATATTGAAGAGAAAAAATTCTCAAGAACTGCCCAAAAAGGATGGTTAGGTCTAGGAGATAAATATTACATATCAACTCTAATTCCACCAAGAGAAAAAGAATTTAAAACTACGATGGATTACAAAAACAAGTACAGAATAAACTTTGTTACAACTGAACCATTAGAGTTAACTGGAAACTCTTCTATTGAAGAAAACTTACAAGTAATAGTAGCTGCAAAAAGAGTTGATGTAATTGATGGGTACGCAGAAACATTAAAAATTGATAAATTTGATCTTACGATTGATTGGGGATTCTTATACTTTTTAACACGTCCTTTATTTACTGCCTTAGAATATTTCTTTAAAATATTTGGTAATTATGGATTAGCAATTATTGCTGTTACCGTTTGTATTCGTGTAGCATTTTTTCCACTTGCTAATTTTTCATTCAGAAGCATGGCTAAAATGAAAGCTCTTCAGCCTGAGATGGCAAGACTTAAGGAAGTACACAAAGATGACAAGATGAAATTACAACAAGCAATGATGGCTCTTTACAAGAAGGAAAAAGTAAATCCCATGTCTGGATGTTTGCCAATTCTAATTCAAATACCTGTATTTTTTGCTTTGTATAAAGTTTTATTTGTAACGATAGAAATGCGTCATATGCCTTTTTATGGTTGGATCCAAGATTTAAGTGCTAAAGATCCTACTTCTATATTTAATTTATTTGGATTGTTTCCTTATGACGTACCTTCTTTCCTTGTAATTGGAGCGTGGCCAGTTGCTATGGGGGTATCAATGTGGGTGCAACAAAAATTAAATCCCGCTCCAACAGATCCAATGCAAGCAAAAATATTTATGTTCTTCCCTTTATTTTTAACAGTAATTCTTGCACCATTCCCAAGTGGGCTAGTAATTTATTGGACAGTTAATAACATTTTAACAATGGCTCAGCAGGTTGTAATAATGAAACGTACAACAGTTAAAACTGTAACCTAATTAAAAAATAATAAATGGACCTTGAAAAGATATTACCTAAAGATGGGCCACCAATTAATGAAGTAACTAAATATATTGAAAAATACAAAAATGATTTAATAGTAATTAAATACGGTGGAAACGTTTTAATTGATAGAAACGTATTTAACAATTTTATAACTGATCTTAGTGTTTTAAATAAATTAGGCCTTGCAACTGTGGTAATTCATGGTGGTGGACCTAGAATTAAAAGAGAACTAGAAAAATCAAATATTCAATCAAAATTTATTAGAGGACTAAGAGTAACTGACAAAAATATAATTGATATTGTTGAATCTGTTTTGATTGATTTTAATAATGACATTGTTAATTCTTTAAAAGACAAAGGCACAGAGGCGATCTCTATTCACACAAAAAATAATAATGTTATAAAAACTACACCAGAAGCTGAAGAGTTAGGATTTGTAGGAATACCAAATGAGATTAATAATGAACAAATATTAAATATAATTAATCAAAATAAAATTCCTATAATTTCTCCATTAGGATTAGGTAAAGAAAACCAAACATTTAATATTAATGGAGATACAGCCGCGATGGCTGTGGCAAAATCTTTAAAATCTAGAAGACTATTATTAATGACGAATGTTGATGGTGTTTTAGATAAAAATAAGAAATTAATAGAGGAAATTTCTTCATCTGAGGTTCTTGAGATGATTAAAGATGAAACTATCACAGAAGGTATGATACCTAAAATAAACGCATGCTTAGACGCCGTAAATAATGGTGTAACAGCAGTTGGTATAATCAATGGCACAAAGCCACATTCGTGTTTATGGGAAATATTCTCTGACAAGGGCTCTGGGACCTTAATAAGACAATGAAAGAATTAAAAAATATTAAAAACATATTATTTGATTGTGATGGGGTGCTCTATAGTGATCTTGAAGGAGTATTTGGTCAAGTAAGTAAAAAAATGACTCAATATATTTCGAATAAATTAAATGTAGATTTAAAAGAGGCAAAAGAATTACAAACAAATTATTTTCATAAATATAACACAAGTCTTAATGGTTTAATGATACATCACGATATACCTCCAAGAGAATTTTTAGACTACGTGCATGATATTAATTTAGATTTTTTAGAAAAAGATACTGCTTTAAGGAATGAGCTTGAAAATATTAATCTAAACAAATTTGTGTTTACAAATGGTAGTAAAGAACATGTTAAAAATATTACTACTCACTTAGGAATTGACGATCAATTTGACGGTGTATTTGACATTGTTGATGCTGAGTACAGTCCAAAACCTGAGGCAAAAGCATTTGATCTGATGGTCAAAAAATTTCAAAT
>CACGLD010000046.1 GCA_902573755.1 uncultured Pelagibacteraceae bacterium | reverse complement strand
TCTACCAGAAACAATTAGAGGAGAAGGTGGTTTTGGCTCTACTGGAAAATGAGCAAAAATTTAAGCAAAAAAAGAAATAGATAAATTTTCTAGACAAATAATTTTAAAAAACATAGGTCCATTAGGACAAAAAAAAATCCTAGACTCAAAGATTTTAATAATTGGAATGGGTGGTCTAGGATGTCCAGCGGCTGATTTTTTGACCCGATCTGGCATTGGGAAATTAGGAATTGTTGATCATGACACTGTTAGCCTATCAAATATTCATAGACAAAGTTTATATGATGAAAAAGATTTAAATCACTCAAAAGTTATAATTGCCAAAAAAAAACTAAATAGAATAAACCCAAAAACAAAAATAAATCTTTATAACTTTAAAGATAATTCTTCTCCGATTATCTAGGTCATTAGAATCTATGGGTACAACTTTCATCAAACTTGGTCAATTTCTTGCTACTAGACCAGATATAATCGGAGAAGAATTATCTTTAAAGCTAGAAAAACTTCAAGATCGATTACCCCCTTTTTCAATTCATGAAGCAAAAGAAATTATTAAAGAAGATCTTGGAGTTGATGCATTTAATTCAATAATTGATTTAAGTGAACCAGTTGCTGCTGCATCAATTGCACAAGTTCATAAAGCAAAAATAAATGATAATGGAACAATTAAAGATATAGCAATTAAAATTTTAAGACCAAATATAAAAAAAATATTCAATGAAGAAATAGATGCAATGATGTTATTTGCATTTATTATTGAGTCATTTGTAAAAAAAACAAAAAGATTAAAACTTGTTGAAGTTGTTTTTTTACTTAAAGAAATAACTAATCTTGAAATGGATTTAAGATTCGAAGCTGCTGCGGCTAATGAATATGCTGAAAATACTAAAAATGATGCTGGATTTAAAGTTCCTGAAATTTATTGGAATTTTACTAGTGAAAATGTAATGACTTTGGATTGGATAGATGGAATTTCAATAAGAGAAGCTGACGAGCTAAAGAAAAGAAATTTAGATACTAATAAAATAGCTGAAGATATTATCCAACATTTTTTAAGACATGCTGTAAGAGATGGTTTTTTTCATGCAGATATGCATCAAGGAAATATTTTTGTTGATAATAGTGGCCAAATTGTACCTATAGATTTTGGGATTATGGGCAGGTTAGACAAACTTAGTAAAAGGTTTTTAGCAGAAATTTTATTTGGATTTATTCAAAGAGATTATCGTAAAGTAGCTGAAGTTCACTTAGTGGCAGGATTAGTTCCAAAAGAAGTACCAATCGATGATCTAGCTCAAGCTTTGAGATCAATTGGTGAGCCTATATTTGGTCAAGAAGTAAAAGATATTTCAGGAGGTAAATTACTCAAACAATTGTTTGATGTAACAGAAAAGTTTAATATGCAAACTCAACCTCAATTATTAATGTTGCAAAAAACTATGGTTGTTGTTGAAGGTGTAGCAAGAAAATTAAATCCAAATACAAATATTTGGACAACTTCAAAGCCTGTACTAGAAAATTGGCTTAAAGAAACAAAAGATCCAATTAATAATTTAAATGAAACTTTAAAAAATACATCTGAAGTGATTAAACGTTTACCAGAATTTCCTGAGATTATGGATAAAGCAAATCAAGCATTAACGTTTTTAGCTAGTGGTCAAATTCCACAAAATTCAAATTCTTACACCGCTCTGAATGATAAGAAATCAGAAATGATAGCATTTAGAAATCAATCTATTATTGGTTTATTACTTCTTGTAATTTTTAGCCTTATAGTATTTTAATTCTGCAGATGAAAAATTTGTTAAATAAAAAAATACTATTTATTATCTGTGGAGGAATATCTGCTTATAAAAGTCTTGAAACAATTAGGCTTTTTAAAAAGAATGGTGCAGAAATAAAGACAATTCTTACAACAAGTGCAAAAGAGTTTGTAACTCCGCTTTCAATAACATCACTTTCTCAAGGTAAAGTTTATAGTGATTTATTTAATGTAGATAATGAGGCTGAAATGGATCATATTTCACTTTCAAGATGGGCAGATATAATTGTAATTGCACCTGCAACGGCAAATACAATTTCGAAACTGGCTCAAGGAACAACTGATGATTTGGCATCCACTGTCGTTTTGGCATCAGATAAAGACATTATTTTAGCACCAGCAATGAATGTAAGAATGTGGGAACATCCAACTACTAAAATTAATTTAAAAAAATTAAAGGAGTTTGGATATAAACTAATTGGTCCAGAGATTGGTGATATGGCATGTGGTGAATATGGAGAGGGTAAAATGTCAGACCCATCAGTAATTTCTGAAGAAGTTGATAAATATTTCTTAACTCAAAAAAATAACAAAAAATTTAAAGCATTAGTTACAGCAGGTCCAACTAATGAGTACATAGACCCAGTTCGTTTTATTACAAATAAATCAAGTGGCAAACAAGGTTATGAATTAGCAAAATCATTATCCAAAAAAGGTTTTGATACAACATTAATATCAGGTCCAACTAATCTTGAAATAACTAAAGATATTAATCTTATAAAAGTTGAAACAGCAGATGAAATGTTATTTGCTACTCAAGAAAATTTACCTGTTGATGTAGCAATTTTTTCTGCTGCGGTAGCTGATTTTAAGATTAACAAAAAGTATGAAAATAAAATTAAAAAACAAGAGAACTTAAACTTAAATTTAGAAAAGAATGTAGACATACTTCATTATGTATCTAACCATAACTCTATGAGACCTGAACTTGTAATAGGATTTGCAGCAGAAACTAATCAGATCGATAAAAATGCAGAGGAAAAATTAAACAAGAAAAATTGTGACTGGATAATTTCTAATGATGTATCAAATAAAGATATAGGATTTAATTCTGATTATAATGAGGTAACAATTCATTATAAAAACAAAGACGTTAAAAAAGAAAAACTTTCATATAAAAAAAAATCTGGAATTTCTGATGAAATAGTTGATAGAATAATTGATCAATTAAATTAATGGCAAAAGTTCTTATCAAAAAGTTAGACCCTGCGGTTGAATTACCTGCTTACAAAACAGAAGGTGCATCAGGTATGGATTTGATGGCATTAGTAAAAGAACCTATTAATCTTAAACCAAACTCATCATGCTTAGTACCAACAGGGCTTGCTGTTGCATTTTCAAGTGATTTCGAAATCCAAATAAGACCAAGATCTGGTTTATCTGCAAAAAACAGTATAAGTGTTTTAAATACACCTG
>CACGLD010000045.1 GCA_902573755.1 uncultured Pelagibacteraceae bacterium | reverse complement strand
CAAACTGAGTTTGAAGCTGGTGTAGGTGGCGGACAAAAAATGAAAGCTGCTGGTGGTAAAAAAGCACTATGTGTTAACCACGAAGTTGGAAACGTTGCGCTAGACAGAAGATGTGCTGGATTCAAAAAAGGTTTTGGTGGATCAGTTGACATCTTAGGAACTTCTAATGATCCAACAGAAATTCAAAAGGCTGTTGCTGCTAAATTAGGTGGTGGATATGACACTATCCTAACTTTAGGTGCTGGTCTTGCAGGTGAAGCTGCTCTTAAAGCTTTAGAAGCTGCAGGAAAAGTTGGTTCTGTTAAACTTGGTACATTCGATATGTCACCAGGAATGTTGAAAGCTGCTGCTGCAGGTAAAGTAGAGTTTTTAATTGACCAACAACAATACCTACAAGGTTACTTACCAATAGCAATTTTTGGTCAGTACATGAGATATGGAACTATGCCAGCTGGAGTAGTTATGACTGGTCCTGGTTTCGTAACTCCTGATAATGCTGCTAAAGTAATTAAGTGGGCAGCTCAAGGTTACAGATAAAAAATACTTTAAAAGGCCTAGCTAACTTTTAGTTAGGCCTTTTTTCTAAACAAAATTCAAAACAAAATGTCTGACAAAGCAAAAAGTATCGCATCAAAAAAAACTTCAGGACAAGACGAAAGACTTAAAGAAGTATCAAAACTAAGATTGCTTTTAAATAGACCTGAATTAGGAGCTGTTGGTGGTGCAATTTTAGTATTCATATTTTTTGGAATAGTTGCAGGTGATACAGGAATGTTTAGTGCTTATGGAACTCTAAACTTTTTAGATGTCTCTGCAAATTTAGGAATAATCGCAATTGCTGCAGCAATGCTAATGATTGGTGGTGAATTTGATTTATCAATTGGATCAATGATTGGTTTTGCAGGAATTTGTATAGCAATACCTGCAATTTATTGGGGTTGGCCTTTATGGATAAGTATTATTTTTGCTTTTGCTATGGCAGTACTTGTTGGTTATTTTAATGGTATCCTTGTTGTTAGAACAGGACTTCCATCTTTTATAGTAACTCTTGCAATGTTGTTTATTTTAAGAGGAGCAACATTAGCAATTACAAGATTAATTACAGGAAGAACACAAGTTCCAGGCTTAAGAGTTTTAATAGAGAATGATCCAATCGCTTGGATGTTTGCAACTGATACTTTCAAATGGTTGTTTACTTGGCTGGGTTCAATGAATTTAATTGCATTAAGAACTGATGGAACCCCATTAGCTACTGGTATTCCACCTTCAGTAATATGGTTTATTGCTGCTACACTTTTTGCAACATGGATATTGATGAAGACTAGATATGGTAACTGGATATTTGCATCAGGAGGAGACAAGAACGGTGCAACAAATGTTGGTGTTCCTGTCGGAAGAGTTAAAATAAGTTTATTTATTGGGACAGCAGTTGCAGCAACCATTTTTGCAACTATTCAAGTTTTAGATGCTGGTTCTGCAGACACTATGAGGGGAAATTTAAAAGAATTAGAAGCAATTGCAGCAGCAGTTGTTGGTGGTTGTTTATTGACTGGAGGATATGGTTCTGCAATTGGTGCAGCTTTTGGTGCATTAATATTTGGAACTGTTTCAATGGGAATATTTTATACAGACGTTGATACTGATTGGTTTAAAGTGTTTTTAGGAGCAATGATGTTAATTGCTGTTGTGTTTAATAATTATATTAGAAAAAGAGTAACAGAGAGTAAATAATGTCAGAAAATTTAATAGAATTTAACAACATTAGTAAATTTTTTGGAAAAGTAATTGCTCTTAAAGATGTCACTATGAAATTAAAAAAAGGTGAGATCATGTGTTTACTTGGTGATAATGGTGCAGGTAAATCCACATTAATTAAAACTTTAGCAGGTGTTCATAAACCTGATGAAGGTGAAATAGTAATTGAAGGAAAAAAAACTGTTTTTGACTCACCAAAAGATGCTTTGGATATGGGTATTGGAACTGTTTATCAAGACTTAGCTTTAGTTCCATTGATGAGTGTTACAAGAAACTTTTTTATGGGAAGAGAGCCATTAAAAGGACCTCCTTTTTTAAAAACTTTTGATATTGAGAAAGCAAATCAAATCGCTGCAGAAAGAATGGGTCAAATAGGAATTGATGTAAGAGATCCATCTCAAGCAGTTGGAACAATGTCTGGTGGTGAAAGACAGTGTTTAGCAATATCAAGAGCTATATATTTTGGTGCAAAAGTTTTAGTTTTAGATGAACCTACTTCTGCTCTTGGTGTTCATCAAGCGTCAATGGTTTTAAAATATGTTGTCAAAGCTGCTTCACAGGGACTAGCAGTAATTTTAATTACTCATAATGTTCACCATGCTTATCCGGTTGGAAATAGTTTTACAGTTTTAAACAGAGGAAAAAGTTTAGGAACATTTAATAAAAAAGATATCAGTAGAGAAGAACTTTTAGGAATGATGGCAGGTGGAGAAGAGCTTGATAAACTTGAAGTCGAACTAGAAGAAATGAACAGACTTAATAGTTAAATTTTTCATAAAGAGTAGGAAACATTTTACCATCGACAGGATCTCCATTTTTATATCCAGCATCTTGCATAGCTTTTCGATAATTAAAACTAGTCCAATCACCATCATAACTTATTTTTGAGCCTTCTTTAGCTACTCTAAGTGTATAACGGCTTAAAGTTTTTTGAGGAATTGTTTCTCCTAAACTTCCATGAAGAGTTCTCATGTCAAAAACAACTGCATCACCTAATTCACAATCCCACTGCAAAAATTCATATTTATTTTTATTGCCTAAAATATCAGGAGGTAGCTCATATTTTTTTCCATTTACAACACACTCATCACCTTCAATTTTATGTCCATCCTTAAATAAAACTCTTAAAAATAATTTATTCCATAAATGTGATCCTTTTACCCAAACAACTCCTTCATCTTTGCTTGTGGGTTGCAGAGGTAACCATAAAACACACATAGTGCCATCCATATCAAAATAACTTATGTCATGATGGAATGGGGTTGATGATTTAGATCCTGCTTCTCTAAGAAACCAATTGTCCATTACCAAATTGATTTTGCTAGCTGACATTAGCTCAGATGCTATTTGAGCATATGGAGAATTATAAACAAAATCTTTAAATTCAGGCACTAAATGCCATGTCCAATAATCCTCTATATATGCTGGAACACCTTTTTCTACAGTATGAGATTTAAATCTTGGACTAGGATTCTTAATATCTCTTTCAATTCCTTTTTGCAGTTTATTAATCCACTGGATATCAAATTTATTTTTAAGAAAAACTGCACCTTCCTCTTTAAATTTTTTTATTTCATTATTTGAAAGAATTTTGTTCATATTATTAATATAAGAATATAATATAAATT
>CACGLD010000044.1 GCA_902573755.1 uncultured Pelagibacteraceae bacterium | reverse complement strand
TTAGACTTATATGCCAAAATGGTTTCGGAAGGTTCTTGGAAAGATTACGGTTTAAGTATTTCAAGTAAACAAGTAGGGTTTAGCGTTTTTAGAAATGCTACTGAAAATGCCCTTTATAAAATTTGCAAAAATTTTAGGCCTAAAAATAAAAATCTTAAATATTTGATTACTGATACAAGTGGTAAAATATTAAAAAATTCTTACGATCTTAGAATATTATTAAAAAATACCAATTGGAAGAAACTTCAAAAATAAACTTATCTTCTTTGCCCAAATAATCTTAACAACATTATAAATAGATTGATAAAATCTAGATATAAAGTTAAAGCGCCCATTACAGCTTTCTTGCCCATTAACTCACCTGAGTCTGACGCTACATACATATTTTTGATTTTTTGAGTGTCATAAGCTGTTAAACCAACAAATATTAAAACACCTAAAATTGAAATCACAAAATACATCATAGAAGATTTCATAAAGATATTAACAATTGAAGCTATAATTATTCCAATTAGACCCATCATTAAAAAAGATCCAAATTTTGTAAGATCTCTTTTAGTTGTGTATCCATAGATACTCATCGCTCCAAACGTTGCAGATGTAATGAAGAAAACTCTAGTTACACTCATTCCAGTGTAAACTAATAATATTGAAGATAAAGATAGACCCATCAAAGCTGCAAAAACCCAAAACGTAGTTTGTGCTTTTGATGCACTCATCTTATTTATTCCAAAACTCATGTAAAAAACGATACCTAGAGGTGCTAGCATCACAAGCCACTTAAGACCTGATAAATAAATTGCATTCCCCATTTGCGTTAGACCAACGATTGAGCCTGCTTCATTAGTAACAACAGACATTTTAAATGTTAATAGTGCCACTATTCCAGTTAGCAATACACCTGTTGCCATGTAATTATAAACTTTTAGCATGTAGGCTCTTAAGCCTTCATCCATTACAGCAGCCGATTGTTGTGCTGCTTTTGCTCTATTTAGTATTCCGTTTTTATCAAGATCCATAATGACTAATATATATATTCTTTTACTAATAATTCAAGATACCTTAAAAGATTAACAAAAATTTAACTTAATATTTCTAATGAATTACAAAAATTTAGGTAATACCGATATTAAAGTAAGTACAATTTGTCTCGGTACTATGACGTGGGGAGAACAAAATACTGAGCTTGAAGCATTTGAGCAAATGGATTTTGCTTTAGATCAAGGAGTAAACTTTTGGGACACTGCCGAATTATATGCAGTACCTCCGAAAAAAGAAACCTATGGTGATACAGAAAAAATAATTGGTAACTGGTTTGAAAAAACAAAAAAAAGAGACAAAGTTATTCTTGCAACTAAAGTTGCTGGCCCAGCAAGAGATTATTTAAGAAGTGGAGAAAATAGTTTTACAGGTCCAAACTTAGAATCTGCTTTAAATGACAGCCTTAAAAGACTTAAAACTGATTATGTAGATTTATATCAACTTCATTGGCCAGAGAGAAATGTAAATAATTTTGGAAGACTTGGTTATGTTCATAAAGAAAATGAATGGAATAAATTTGAAGATGTTCTTGCGGAATTAGATAAATATATTGATCAAGGAAAAATAAGATACGTTGGTTTATCAAATGAAACTCCTTGGGGTGTATTAAATTTTCTTAGAAAATCAGAGGATAAAAATTTACCAAGAATGATGACTATACAAAATCCATACAATTTATTGAATAGAACTTATGAAGTTGGTTTATCAGAAATATCTATAAGAGAAAACATCGGTTGTTTAGCATATTCTCCTCTCGCAAGTGGATATTTAACTGGAAAATATAGGAATAAAAATTTTCCAGAAGGATCAAGAATGAAAAGAGATTGGGATTTTTGGACACGCTATAGGACACCAAATACAGAAAATGCAGTAGAGCAATACTTTAAAATAAGTAAAAAATTTAATATTGATTTAGGTCAAATGTCATTAAAATTTTGCGAAATCCAAGACTTTATGACCAGTGTAATTATTGGAGCAACTACAATGGAGCAGTTGAAAACAAATATAGAAAGTGTAAATGTAAACTTATCTGATGATGTCATTAAAGAAATTAACCAAGTACAAACAATTTATCCAAATCCATGTCCATAATTAAAAAAATTACAATATTTTTAGGAATACTTTTTATAAGTGGTATTACGCAACTTTCAGCACAGGAAATTAAAAAAATTGGTAAATATAAAGATTGGGAAGCAATGGTAGTTTCTGATGCTGATGGCAAAGTATGCTTTGCTCAATCACTTCCTATTTTACAAGCACCCAAAACAAATAAAAGAGATGCAAAATTATTTGTAGCTTTCAGACCAAATGACAAAATTTCAAATGAAGTAAGTGTAACCCCGGGTTATGAATTCAACAAAAATAATTCCGTAACAGCTGCTTCAGGAAAAAACAAATTTAAATTTGATATTAAAGAACAAGGTTTTGCATGGATTGCTGACAATAAAATTGAACTAAAAATGATCAAACAAATGAGAAAAGGATCTAGAATTATGATCACTGGATATAATCAACAAGGTTCTCAAACAATTGATCATTACTCATTACTAGGATTTACTAAAGCTTATAACGCTTCAAGAAAAGCTTGTAGTTAATTCAATGAAATCAAAAAAGAAAATTGTTCTAGCTTATTCTGGAGGACTCGACACCTCTATAATTTTAAAATGGCTTCAAGAAAATTATGATGCAGAGGTAATTTGTTATACAGCAGATGTAGGCCAAGAAATTGATAGAAAAAAAATTATAACTAATGCAAAAAAATTTGGTGTTAAAAATATAATTATTAAAGACTTAAAAGATATTTTTGTTAAGGACTACGTTTATCCTATGATCAGAGGACATGCGATCTATGAGGGTGTTTATTTATTAGGGACATCAATAGCAAGACCTCTAATTGCAAAAGATCAAATAAGAGTAGCTAAAAAATTTAAGGCTTATGCAGTTTCACATGGAGCAACTGGTAAAGGCAATGACCAAGTTAGGTTTGAATTGGGTTATCATTATTTTGGTCCTAAAATTAAAATCATAGCTCCGTGGAGAATTTGGAAACTAAAATCTAGAACAGACTTAATTAATTATGCAAAGAAACATGGCATAGCTATTCCGAAAGATAAAAAAGGTGCACCTCCTTTTTCTGTGGATGACAATTTATTTCATACATCAACTGAAGGTAAAGTTTTAGAGAATCCAAAAAATTCTGCACCAGAATTTATTTTTCAGCGAACAGTTTCTCCTGAAAAAGCACCTAACAAACCATCATTTGTTACAATCAATTTTAAAAATGGTGATCCTTTAGGAATTAATGGAAAAAAAATGTCTCCTGCTAAATTATTAACAAAGTTAAATGACCTAGCAGGTAAAAATGGAATTGGAAGAGTTGACTTAGTAGA
>CACGLD010000043.1 GCA_902573755.1 uncultured Pelagibacteraceae bacterium | reverse complement strand
GGCAGATGGAGCATTATTATTAATTGACTCTGCAGAAGGTGTTATGCCTCAAACAAAATTCGTTTTATCTAAAGCTCTTAAACAAGGATTAAAACCAATTGTTGTAATTAACAAATTAGATAAGGCTGATCAAAGAGCCAATGAAGTTTTAGATGAAACATTTGATTTATTTGTGAGCTTGGATGCAAATGAAGAACAATTAGATTTTCCAGTTTTATATGCAAGCGGAAGATCAGGATGGGCAGATCATGAAGTTGATGGTCCAAGAGAAAATTTAAATCCTTTATTAGATTTAATTGTTGATCATGTAAAACCTGCTGAACTAGATAAAAGTAAACCTTTTGCAATGTTATCAACATTACTTTATGCAGATAGTTTTTTAGGAAGAAGTTTAGTTGGAAGAATTACACAAGGTACTGCAAAAGCTAATCAATCTATAAAAGCAATTAATTTAAATGGCGATAAAGTGGATGAAGGAAAATTAACTAAAATTTTTAGATACGAAGGAACTAAAAAAGTTCCAATAGATGTTGGTGAAGCCGGAGATATTGTAGTTGTTGCTGGATTAGAAAAAGCAAACGTTGCTGATACAATATGTGACCTGGAAGTAAATGAGCCGATCCCTGCAACTCCAATAGATCCTCCTACAATGTCAATTACAATTACTGTAAATACTTCTCCCTTGGCTGGAACTGAAGGTAAAAAACTAACCAGTACACAAATAAGAGATAGATTAGTTCAAGAAGCACAAAACAATGTTGGAATTACATTTTCAGAAAACGAGGGAAAAGACTCTTTTGTCGTAAGTGGTAGAGGTGAGCTAATGTTAGAAATTCTTTTAACTCAAATGAGAAGAGAAGGTTTTGAAATGACAGTTAGTCCTCCAAAGGTTTTGTACAAAACTGATGAGAATGGAAATAAACTCGAGCCAATTGAAGAAATTACCATGGACCTTGATGAAGAGTATTCGTCAAAAGTAATTGATTCAATGAACAAAAGAAAAGGTAAACTAATAGAATTAAAAGATACTGGAACTAACAAAAAAAGATTAATTTTTCATGCACCTACTAGAGGCCTAATGGGGTACACAAGTAGATTTCTTACACTCACAAAAGGAAACGGAGTGATCAACAGAATATTCCATAGCTATGGTCCTTTTGAAGGAGAGATGGAAGGTAGAAGAAATGGAGCTTTAATCTCGATGGAGCAAGGAAAAGCTGTTGCATTCGCAATCTTTAACTTACAGGCACGAGGAGAAATGTTTGTTACACATAATGACTCGGTTTATCCTGGAATGATTGTTGGTCTTTCGCCTAAACCGGGAGATATGATCATTAATGTAATGAAGGGTAAGAAATTGACCAATATGAGAACACAGGGTACTGATGAAAATGTTGTACTTACGCCTGTAAGAAGAATGTCAATTGCAGAACAATTAAGTATGCTTAATACAGATGAAGCTTTAGAGATAACACCAGACTCATGTAGACTAAGAAAAGCAATTCTTGACCCCCACGAAAGAAAAAAAAGCGAAAAAGCTATAGCTGCAGCTTAATCAAAAGTTTTATCAACTAAATAAAGTCCTAAAGCAACGCAGGGACCTATACCAAACGCGAACAATAAAGTTCCAACCCCAACAGTTCCTCCTAAATACCATCCAATACTAACAACTGAAATTTCTAATGTTGCTCTTACAACAGCTATAGGAAAATTTGTTACTTTTTGTAATCCTATCATAAGCCCATCTCTAGGACCGGCTCCTAAATTTGATACTAAGTAAATACCCCCACCTATTCCAACCAGGATTACAGAAATAACAGCTAACAATAATTGATGAATATAATTTGATGGTGTTGGAACATATTTGATACAAAGATCAATCATAATTGCAATTATCAAAGCATTAAATATTGTACCCATCCCTGGTTTTTGCCCGAGGGGAATCCATAAAATTAAAACAGCAATACTTATTAATAATGTAATAGTTCCAATACTTAAATTAATATTAAAGGAAATACCTTGAGCTAAAACACTCCAAGGAGAGGCTCCTGTGAATGAAACAATTAATAATCCTTCACCTAATCCAAATAGAGACAAACCGAAACATAAGAAAAAAAATGTAGAAAACTTTGGTTTAAAATTAAATGGTTTTTCTGAGCTCCATTTTACTTTTGGAATTTTTTTAATTTTTAAAAACATAATTATAATAAGCTATATCTATTAATGAAAAATTCTAATATTGTAACCAGCAAATGAAAAAGTTTACAATTGTTTTACTTGTTGTATTTTTCTCATCAATTTCTTTAGCTCATATAGGTCATTATAACAAATTTGACAAAATAGAAATGGAGATCTTGAGAAATGATGAAGTAATTGGATATAACAATTATTATTTTAAAAGAGCTGATGAAAAAACGATAGTAAAAAATCAATATAAATTTGAGGTAAAATTACTATCTGCAACAATATTTAAAGTAGAGGGATATGGAGAAGAAATTTATTTAAAAGATAATTTAGTATCTTTTCAATCAAAGACACTTCAAAATAAAAAAGAAAAATTTGTAAATTTAAAACTAAATAAAAATAATAAAAAGTTTGATATCAAGGGATCATCATATTCAGGTGAAGCTTCTGTTAAAAATATTATTGGAAATTGGTGGAGTCATAAAATTTTGCAAGCAGAAAGCCAAATAAGTCCTATTTCTGGAAGTATAAAAGAACAAATAGTTACTTTTATTGGTAAGGAAAACATTTCAATTAATGGCAAGCAATACGAAACAGATCATTTCAAACTTACATCTAAAGATATGTCTCTTCCTGAAGATAAAAAATTAAATTTTGATATTTGGCTTGATAAAAAAACTTCAGTGATTGTTAAAATTACATATGAGAGAATGGGAAATTGGGAATATCGTTTAAAAAATCTTGAATAAAATTATTTATTTATTTTTTTAAAAAGATCGTTTGCACTTATCCACCCAGCTTCTAATCTTGGACCTACAAACCAATCTGCACACACACCTAAATTTAATTTATTATTCCAATAACTTTTAACTTTTAATGCTCTAGAATTTGAGGAATATTTCCAACCATGATTTAATGAAGTTATTATTTTTGTTTTTTTAATTCCAGTAAGTTTAAAAAATTGATTAATTAAAATCTTTGAGTTTTTTTCTTTATTTTCTCTATTTTTATTTATTTTTTTATTTGCCCATAAATTTGTACTTTGTAAAGTCCATAAATCATTATTACTTTTAAATCTTTTTTTACTATTTTCTTTAGCAGCCCAGCCTAAAATTTTGTCATCAAATAAGTAACTTGATATGTTTTCATTTGTTTTTTTTATTTCAATCATAACTGTAATATTCGCATCCATTTTGATTTTTTGCTTGATGAACGGATTTTTTATAATTTTTTTTGATAATTTTTTTAATTGTGGGAATGGGCAAGTTAATACTAATTTATCATAATATTTTGTTTTATTATTTTTAAAGACTAGCTTCCATTTTTTGTTTACAAATTTAATCTTCTCTAACTCGCTTTGAAAATTACAATTTATATTCTTTATTAAATGTTTGCTAATATCATTGTTGCCTTTGCAGCCAATTATTTTAACATGATTTTTATTTTCTTTTTTTAACTTATGTAAAAACACATGTTTGCCGCCCCATTTTTTTAGAATTTTTTTTTTACGTAAATT
>CACGLD010000042.1 GCA_902573755.1 uncultured Pelagibacteraceae bacterium | reverse complement strand
ATAATCAAAAATACAAAAAGCAGAAGTAAAGAAAATATTGCTAAACATTATGATCTTGGGAATGATTTTTTTTCTCTTTGGTTAGATGATACACTCACTTACTCTAGTGCTATTTTTGATGATAAGTCGAAAAATCTTTCTGATGCTCAAAATAACAAATATCAAAAATTAATTGATCTAATTAAACCAAATAATGGTGACAAAGTTTTAGAAATAGGATGTGGTTGGGGAGGTTTTGCTGAATATTTAGGAAAAAAATACGATGTTAAACTAGACTGTATTACAATATCAAAAAAACAATTTGAGTACGCAAAAGAAAGAATTTTTAATTGTGGTTTAAACGAAAAAGTAAATATTGAAATAAAAGATTACAGAGATCTTAAAGGTAAATACAATTCAATTGCTTCAATAGAGATGATTGAGGCTGTTGGTCAAAATTATTTAGAGGGTTATTTTAAAACCATTAAAACTAACTTATCTGATGGCGGTAAAGCAGCTATTCAAGCTATTACCATCGATGATAGGTTGTTTGATAGATATAAAAACAAACAAGATTTTATTCAAAAATATATTTTTCCAGGTGGTTTTTTACCAAATAAAAATAGCATTAATCGTTATGTTTCTGACAACGGTTTAACTGTTAATTCATATATTTCTTATGCTGATCATTATGCAAATACATTGGCGATATGGAGAAACGATTTTTTACAAAAATGGGATTTAATAAAAAATCAAGGTTTTGACTTAACATTTAAAAGAATGTGGGAGTTTTATCTTTCTTATTGTGAGGCTGGATTTAAGTCAAAAAATATTGATCTGATACAATTTTCAATGCAAAACAAATAAAAATAATGGAGATATTTATGCGACATATAAAAATAATTAAGTCAATTTCGTTGATAATTTCATTATTCTTAATTACAAGTTGCTCAAACAATAGTGCTATGAAACCAGAAGACTTCAAAAACAAAGAACCAAGATTAATTATTGAGGAATACTTATCTGGAAATGTTAAGGCTTGGGGCGTTTTACAAAATAGATCAGGAAAAGTTACAAGACAATTTTCTGCAGATTTAAATGGGACCTGGGATGGAAAGCAATTAATTCTTAAAGAAAAATTTAATTGGGACGATGGTGAGATTCAAGATCGAGAATGGACAATAAATAAAATTGATGAGCATAATTACGAAGGAACAGCAGGGGATGTTGTAGGTAAAGCAATAGGATATTCTTATGGACCAGCGTTTAAATTTGAATATGTTTTACTAGTTCCGGTTAAAGGTAAAGAATTAAAAATAACTTTCGATGATTGGATTTTTAAACAAGATGATAGAGTTGCAATTAATAGAGCAACAATGACTAAATTTGGTTTTAAAGTAGCTGAGTTAACAGTCGTATTTGTTAAAGATTAACTATTTTTTTTGATATTTCGTTAGTTTACCAACTAAACCAAAATAAATTTTACTTGGTAAAAAACTCAATAGTTTTAATGTAATTGTAAGTGATTTTGGAAAATGAATTTCAAATATGTTTTTGTTAACTAAACCTTCATATATTTGATCTGCAGCATATTCTGGGGTTTTTAAAAATGGCATTTTAAAATCATTTTTATCCGTCATTGGTGTTTTAATAAATCCAGGAGATACTAAACAAACACGAACATTGTACCTTTTAAAATCAAAGTATAAACTTTCAGCTAGGTTATTTAATGCAGATTTAGATGGTCCATATCCAGTTGAATTAGGTAAACCCCTATATCCTGCAATTGACGAAACAATAGTAATTATTCCGTTTTTTTTATCTCTAAAGTATTGTTCAACTGCTTTGATACTATTCACAGTTCCAAAAAAATTTACTTTAAAGACATCTTCCATTTGTTCTACATCAATATCTTTTTCTTTTTTAGGGTCCCACGTTCCGGTTGAAAAAAAACAAATATCTATATTTTCGTATTTGTTTTTAATTTCATTAAACACTTCTTTGCACTTTTCTTTATCTGTTACATCTAAAGGAAAACCTGAAATATTTTCATAAGAATTTGAAAGCTCATTTAGTAATTCAGCTCTTCTTGCAGATATAGCAACATTCCATCCCTTACTTGCAAACTTAATTGCTAAAGCTTTACCAATCCCTGTACTACCGCCTGTAATCCAAATAGTTTTTTTACTCATTTTTTGTTATGTATATATCTAACATGTTTAAAAATAAATTTTTAACATTTATATTGTTTCTTGCTATTACATTCTCTGCTTCATTGATTGGCGGTTTAGCTACTGTTACCTTTAAAGAGCCATGGTACTCATTACTAAATAAACCATCATTTAATCCACCTGATTGGATATTCGGACCTGTTTGGACCACCTTGTATATATTGATGACAGTTGCAATATGGCTTTACTGGCATACAAAAAATAGAGATATGAATACTTTTTATATTTATTTTATCCATTTAGTATTCAATACAACTTGGAGTGTAGTTTTTTTTGTTTTTCATAATATGGTTCTAGCACTTTTGGTATTAATCATACTAATAGCATTGATAATCAATCTTATTTTAAGGTTTAAACGCGTCAAGATGTTGAGTGTCTACCTAATGATTCCATATTTACTTTGGTGTAGCTTTGCACTAATTCTGAATACAAGCTTGATTATGTTAAATTAGATATGGATGATGTTGTAGTAATTGGTGGTGGAATAATAGGGGCAGCAACTGCTTATTTTTTATCCAAAGAAGGTAGAAAAGTAAAAGTTATTGAAAGAGATCCTACTTATAAAACAGCTTCATTCCCATTATCTTTAGGTGGTTTTAGAAGACAATTTTTCCAAAAAGAAAATATTTTATTAGGAAAATTTGCAAGAGAATTTATTTTCCAAATACCAGAATTATTAAAAACAGAAAAAAATCCTAATCCAACAGCTAGTATGGTAACCAATGGATATCTTTTAATGTTTGGTTCTGAACATGCTGAAGAACAATATAGAGCATTAGAAAATCATAAAAAATGTGATGCAGGAACAAAAAATATTAAAGGGTCAGAATTATCAAAAGTTTTCCCTTATGTGAATAGTGAAGGAATAGAGACAGCAACTTATACGGATAATCAAAGTGAAGGATGGATTGATCCATTTATGTTTCATAGCGCTCTTAAAAGTAAAGCAATAGAGCTTGGAGCAGAATTTATTAAAGGTGATGTAAAAAGTATTTCAGAAATAAATGCTAAAACAATTGTTTCTGCGGCTGGTTGTTGGACAAAAGAATTGTTAGAAGATATTCCTGTTGTTCCTCAAAAGCATACCGTCTTTAGAGTAAAATGCCCAACATATATAAAAGAGATGCCACTAAGTGGAGACTTAACAACTGGTGTTTATTGGAGACCAGAGGGAGGGGAATATTTAGCAGGATCACCTATTTCTGTATTTGATGCGGATGATTTGGAACCAGCCTGGAATGATTTTGAGGAATTAGTTTGGCCGGCTCTTGCAAAGAGAATACCTGCCTTTGAAGAATTAAAGCTTACTGGTGGATGGGCAGGTTACTATGATTGTAATAGATTAGATAATAATGCAGTTGTTGGTAAGCATCCGAAATATGACAATGTTTATATGGCTTCTGGATTTACAGGCCGAGGATTAATGCAGGCACCAGGTATTGGTAGAGCCTTAACTGAATTAATCACAACAGGATCATACCAAACAATTGATATAAGTGATTTTGCAGTTGAGAGAGTTTTGGGTAAAACCGCTAGACCAGAGCCCTACGTTTTATAAATTAAGTTCCACAAAAAGTTTTATATTTTTCATTGCTTGATGGAGCGGGCAATTGATATTCTTCAATATTATTCTGATTGTCATAAGGATTTTTTAAAATAGATAATAACTTTTTCATTTTATCTAAACTTCCTTTGTCTGCTTCAGCTAAAGCTTCCTCTACTTTATGA
>CACGLD010000041.1 GCA_902573755.1 uncultured Pelagibacteraceae bacterium | reverse complement strand
TGGGACTCTTTAACTATTGATATGCAGCATGGATTAGTTGACTACAGTAATGCGCTTCCTATGCTTCAAACAATATCAACAACGGAAGTAACTCCTTTAGCTAGAGTTAATTGGAACGAACCAGGTCAAATTATGAAAATTTTAGATGCTGGATGTTACGGGATTGTTTGTCCGATGGTAAGTAATAAAAAAGAGGCAGAGAATTTTGTTCAAGCTTGCATGTATCCACCTGATGGTTACAGAAGTTTTGGCCCTATTAGAGGTTTAATTTATGGTGGAGCTGATTATGCAGATCACGCTAATGAAGAAATACTTAAATTAGCAATGATAGAAACAAAAGAATCTTTAGAAAATCTTGATGAGATAATGTCTACACCAGGTGTCGATGGTATTTATATTGGACCAGCAGATTTAAGTTTAGCAATAGGTGAAAAACCTGGTTTTGATAGGTCCGAGACTACAAAAGCTTATTCTGAAATTTTAAGAATTCTAGAACATGCTAAAAAAAATAATATTTTCGCAGGAATTCATAACGGTACTACAGAATATGCTACTAAGATGATCGAAAAAGGTTTTGATTTTGTAACTATCGCATCTGATTTAAGAGCTTTAAGTGCTGGAGCTAAAGCTACAGTGGATAAAATGAAGGGTTCTTTATCAAAAAAAGACGACAACTCTACTTACTAATCAAGTTGTTCTAAAAATTCCTCGAATTGTTTTTTTTCTAAATTAGAAGATTGTTTTTTTCCTGGAAATTTTCCATTCATTGAATCTTTTTTAAAAGCCTTAAGAGCTTTTACTCTTTCTAGTTTTATTTCATTTCTAAGTCTTAATAAATTTCCATATGCTTTTGAATGTCTTGGGGGATTTTCTGTATCGCCACAGATGTCTTCCATAAATAAATACATTACATCAGCTTTTTTACCTGAACCCAATGAAACAGTAACTATATCTGTACGCTTTGAAATTTCACTCATTACGTTTTCAGGTATTACTTCACACTCAGCCGAAAATGCACCTGCGTCTTCTAATCTTTTAAATTTTTGAAAAAGTTCGTAAGCTTCATCAGCAGTTTTGCCAACTGCTCTTAAGCCACCAATCCAAGTAGATTTTCTTGGAACTAAACCTAAATGCCCCATTACTGGAACATCTTCCTTAGCCAGCATTTCAACTATATCCATACTTCTTGGTGTCATAACTGCATCCGCACCATTCTCTAATGCTTTAAAAGCTCCACGCATAATATCCTCTGCAGTTACAAACTCATTTAACACTAAAGCAGCTGTTAAAAATAAATTTTTTGAACCTTCTCTTACAGAAATTACATTTTTTGCATTTGATATAATCATATCAAAGCCTGCTTTTTCAGCTGCTTCGGCTTCCTCAACGCTATTTGCAGTAACTTGTGTAAACTTTCTTTTTCCTTTTGCTGCTTTTAAATCCCCAACAGTCAAAGTTCTTTTTGCTGGTTTAGCAGCCCAGGTATAGATATTCTTCATTTAACACCTTTATAAAGAATATCTCTCCTATCAATAAATTCCTCAAAGGTTTTAATGGTAATTACTGAAGGTAAAATAAATATAGATCTTTTGTCTCTCTCATTTCTTATAATTCTAAAATAACCTTTTTTAATTGCTGTATCGATATAAACGTTCGAGGTCAAATATGATTTCTCGATTACTTTAAGTAATTGATTTTTAGTAATTGATTTATTTTTATAATAAGCAAGCATAACCATATGCAACATTATCCAATGTTGTGGGGTTAAGGAAAACCAATTCAATAATTCATTAGCTAATCTTCCTTCAAAATCTCCAAGTGATATTTCTGCTAATTGAATTCTTTTTTGAGTAAGTTTTGGAATTTTTTTTTGTTCTTCGAAGTGCTTAGGATACTTGAACTGTCTTTTCATTTAAATAAATTTAAACTCATTGAGTTTTCTATTCAATACTATTTTTACTCAATAGTTCTTTATAAATGTTATTTACTCTATGTACTTCAGTAGCAGTATTAAAATAACCTTCATATTCTATTTCTTCAGGTGTGACATCAAAATGATAATGTCCAGCGTCTTTATCATGTTCATAAGAATGAAAGTGAGTATGTTCACCAGACTCTCTTAAATTTAATTCCCCTCCTGTAGGATCTCCAGTCCAAAGAACTGTATAACACTGTAACTTTGGACCAACAGGTTCATAAAATTGAAGAAAATCTTTTACACACTTCATTTGTTTTGGATCATAATACTCATGTTTAATATCTTTATAATCAGGTTGCACGTGCGATCTAATTTTTCCATTTAATACTCTAAATACTCCCGCAAGAGACAAGTGTTCATTATCTTTAATTTTTAAATTTTTTGATAAAGAAGACCTCATTGCTTGGGGCAAAGAACCTTGTTCTCCATTTCTACCTTTGATTTTTATTTTAATTACTTTCCCTTGTATACCATCAGTATAATAAATGTTTCCAAGTCCACCATGTTTTCTTGCGCTATATTTTTCAACAATACATTTTTTATCAGGACTTACTCTTGCAATTATAGATCTAGACTCATCAGTAATTAAATTTTCATTTATAACTAATTCTCCACAGTGACTATTTAAACATGACATTGCACCAGATCCTGCACCTAAAGCATAAGATTTTTCTGATCCGATCATTTTTGAAATTTCTTCGTAATCAAATTCTGCACCAATAAATTTTGGATCATGCATATAAGGCTCTCCACCAACGTCTATTATTTTTTGATTTCCACTTATTCCTTCTGATGGACAATCCCAATCTCTAAGATTAGGGCACTCTACCACTTCTACTTCAACATTTTTGAAATTTTCAGACAATCCTTTTCTTAATGCATCTGAAATATCCTCTAGTGAGTAATCTTTAAAAGTTCCTTTTTCTATTTTTAATTGCATGATGTTAATAAGCTATAATTTATTTTGCATATTGTCTATAGATAATATATATAATTTCTATACATAAATAATTTTAAATAAGGTAACGATGATTAATAAAAACTTAAAAATAGCTGTTCTTGGTGCAGGAGCAATGGGTTGCTTGTTTGGCGGTTTGCTAGCTGAAAAAGGTTTAAATGTAATTTTAATTGATGTTTGGAAAGAACATGTAGATGCAATTAATAAAGATGGTTTGAAAATGGATGGTCATGGAGGAGATCGTATAATTAAAGTAAAAGCTACTTCAGATCCATCATCGTTAGATAAAATGGATGCAGTGATTGTTATGTGTAAAGCAACTGCATTAGAACCAGCATTAAACAGTATTAAAAATATTATTGGTGAAAAAACAGTCTTCATGTCATTTCAAAATGGAATTGGTCATGAAGCAATAATTCAAAGTATTGTTGGAAATGAAAAGGTAATCGGCGGAACAACAACGCAAGCTTCAAATATTTTAGGACCAGGTCATATAATGAACCACGGCGCATTGCCTTCATGGATTGGTGAATATGAAGGAGGAATAACAGAGAGAATTACAGAAATAGCTGATACTTTTACTGCACACAATTTAGAAATGATTGCAGCTGAAGATGTAAAAAAAAGAAAATGGATGAAGCTTTTTGCTCTAACAGCAATAGGTCCTCTTTCAGCTATATTTGATCTACATCACACTGATCTTTACGTAAATAATAAGGCTAATGATGTTTCAAGAGGACTTGGTAAAGAAATCATTTTAGAGACAAGAGAGGTAGCACTTGCTGATGGAGTTAATGTTTCTGAAGATGAATGTCTATTTATGTTCAATAAAATTGTAGATTCTATGCAAACTAACAAATCTTCAATGGCTTTTGATGTTCAGTACAAAAGAAAAACTGAAATTGATTTTATTAGTGGAGCAGTTTCTAAAATAGGAAAAAAACATGGAGTAAAAACACCTTTAAATGACCTGATGTATAAAATGATTAAGGTTAAAGAAGGTATGTATAATTGATGCTTAAAATCAATCGATTAAAAAAAATTAAAAGTAATTTTCCTGTATTGGTTGGAGATAAAGTTGTTGAGAAAAATACTTGTAATTTATTAATTGATGAGATTAGTAAATCTAAAGCATTTGACGACATGATTATGGGTGGTCGAAGCAGAATTAACAAAGGCTCAAAAAATTTTAATAAATATATTAAATCTTCAAATAATTCTGCAAAACTATTTAAACTTTTTAATAGCAAAACATTTTATAAAAAAATTGAAACTCTTTTTTCTAAAAATTTTAAAGATGGATCTTGGACAAACACTCACAAACCAAAAATATTTAATCAAAAAAAATTTACTATTAAAAAGAAACTAAATTCAAGCGAATTAAAAAAATTGTTAGGAAATAATTACACTAACCCAAAAGTTAATTTAGATATTGATTTTTCAGTTTCTAAAGGAGGATACAGATTACGTCCTCATAGAGATGACATAACAAGATTGTACAATTTCTTAATTTATCTGACAGATATTCCAAAAAAAAATGGAGGATCACTTACAATTTATAGAAAAAAATCAAAGAAAAATTTAAGAAAAAGTTTCAGAAGATTTCCAAAAATGAGTGAACTGGAAGTGGTCAAAGCTTTCACCCCAAAAAAAGGGACTGTGGTTTTTTTTCAATCTACACCAAATTCTTATCATGGAGTTAAACGTTTTATAGAACACAACTGTCCAAAAAGATTTTTTATTTATGGAAGTTATGCTCTTAATAAGCCAGTTATTTGGAATTATAAAGGAACAGCTTACTATCCGCACATTATCAGTACCAAGAAAAGAATGTTAACTTCTTTTCATGACGCAAACTATTTAACAACTGCTCCTAAGAATTGATATTGTCACTAAATTCTACTAGTTTCTATTAATGGTAAATAATCTTAAAAACAAATTATTTGAACAAGGGTATTTGAAAGTAA
>CACGLD010000040.1 GCA_902573755.1 uncultured Pelagibacteraceae bacterium | reverse complement strand
TCAAACTCTTTTGAGTAGTTTGTTATTTTATGAATCTAGTCATAGTTGAAAGCCCTGCTAAAGCGAAAACAATTAATAAATATTTAGGTGATAACTATACCGTTTTAGCAAGCTATGGTCATATTAGAGACCTTCCTTCAAAAAATGGATCCGTTGATCCAGATCAAAATTTTAAAATGGAATGGGAAGTTGATAGCTTTTCAAAAAAATATCTTAAAGAAATTACAGATGCTGCAAAAGATTCTTCGAAAATAATTCTTGCTACTGACCCAGATCGTGAGGGAGAGGCTATAGCTTGGCATGTAAAAGAATATTTAGATGAAAAGAAACTTTTAAAAGATAAAGAAATTGAACGTGTAGTATTTAATGAAATAACAAAAAAAAGCTGTAACACATGGTATTGAAAATCCAAGACAGATAGAGCCCTTATTAGTTGATGCATACATGGCTAGAAGAGCATTAGATTATTTGGTGGGATTTAATATATCACCAATACTGTGGACTAAATTACCTGGATCAAAATCAGCAGGTAGAGTTCAGTCTGTTGCACTGAAATTAATTACTGAAAGAGAACATGAAATTGAATTATTCAAACCTGAAGAATTTTGGACTTTAAGTATTAATTTTTCAGGATAAAAACAAAAGCAAAATTACAGCAAGTATTTCTCAACTGGATGGAGAAAAAATTGAAAAATTCTCATTTAAAAATAAAGAAGAAATTGAAAAGGCAATTTCCAATATTCAGACTAAAAAATTTAACATAACTGATATTTCCTCAAAAGTTGTTAGCAGAAACCCCTCAGGACCCTTTACTACTTCAACACTTCAGCAAGTTGCTTCAAGTAGATTGGGGTTTGGTGCATCAAGAACAATGCAAATAGCACAAAAACTTTATCAAGGAATAGAAATTGAAGGAGATACAGTTGGGTTAATTACTTATATGAGAACGGATGGAACTAATTTATCAGCTGATGCTGTCTCTGATTTTAGAAATTTTATTAAAAATGAATATGGAAACGAATATTTGCCAGAAAATCCAAATAATTACTCGGGAAAAAAAGCAAAAAATGCTCAGGAAGCTCATGAAGCAATAAGACCGACTGATATCAATAGAAATCCAGATTCTGTTAAAAAGTATTTAAGTTCTGACCAGCAAAAATTATATTCTTTAATTTGGTCTAGAGCTCTATCGTCTCAAATGGAAACAGCAAAATTTGATAGAAATACAATAACGATTGAATCTGAAGATGGTAAAACTATATGTAAATCAAGCGGATCAGTTTTAAAATTTGATGGATTTTTAAAAGTTTATTCAAATCAAAGCAAAGATGATGATGAGCAAATTTTACCTGAGATGTCAAAAGGACCTATTAATATAGAAGCTCTTATAGATGAACAACATTTTACCCAACCTCCCCCACGTTACTCTGAGGCGAGTTTGGTTAAAAAATTAGAAGAGTTAGGAATTGGTAGACCTTCAACTTATGCAAGTATAATTTCAACAATAGCAAATAGAGGTTATGCAGAAATAGTTAATAAAAGATTTTTCCCAACTGACAGAGGTAAATTAATTTCAGCGTTTTTAGAAAAACTTTTTTCAAAGTATGTGGATTATAACTTCACAGCTGGACTAGAGGATCAGTTAGATGAAATAACTTCTGGAAAAGAAAGTTGGTTAAAAGTTCTAGAGATGTTTTGGAAAGACTTTAATAGCAACGTTACAGAAGTAAAAGAAAAAAGAACTAGAGAAGTTTTAGATCTTTTAAATGAAAGTTTAGGAGTATTGATATTTGATACTGATAAAGAAGGAAAGATAGTTAGAAAATGTCAGTTATGCGATACAGGTTCACTGAGTTTAAAAAATAGTTTTAGAGGAGGTGCTTTTATTGGATGTTCAAACTATCCAGAATGTAAATTTACTAGACCACTATCAAAAGCTAAAGCGGCTGCTCAGTCACAACTAGCGGAACCAAAATTTCTAGGAAAACACGAAAATGGAAACGATATTTTTCTAAAAATGGAAGATTTGGTCCTTATCTTCAGTATGAGAAAGTTCTTGAGGAGAATATCGAAGAAGAAAAACCTAAAAAAAGAAAAAAAACCAAGAAAAAGAAACCTGAGGAAAATGAACTATTGAAAAATGTATCAATACCAAAAGGAATTGAATTAGAAAGTATTAACATAGATAAAGCTAAATTTTTATGCTCACTTCCTAAATCTCTGGGCATAAATCCAGAGAATCAAAAAGAAATCACCTTAAATACAGGTAGATTTGGACCATATTTAAAATGTGAAAATAAATCAGCTAGATTGGAAAATGTAGAGGAAATTTTTTCTATAGGTTTAAATAGAGCTATTACATTAATAGCTGAAGCAAAACCTGGAAGAATGTCTTCATCAATCATAAAAGATTTGGGAGAACATCCTGAAGATAAAAAGCCAGTCCGAATCATGAAAGGTCAATATGGACCATACATTAAATATAAATCTCTAAATGCGACAATACCAGAGGAAAAAGACCCAGTAGAACTAACAATGGAAGAAGCCTTGATCCTTATTGAGAAAAGAAGAGAATACGATAAAAATAAAAAGTTGAGAGGAAGAAAAAAAAAGTGAAAAAAATATTAGTTATAATTTCAATTTGTTTATTAAATTTCATGCCTGTATTAGCTGAAAAAAATGATTGCTCAGGAATGAAAAAGCTGTCAAAAGAATATATCCTCTGCACTACTGAAAATATAAAAAAAGCTGCAAATAAAAAAAATCAACAGATAAAAGAAGGCTCTGCCAAAAAAACAGAACAAGTAACTGAGGGTGCAAAAAAACTTATTGATAATGTTAAAAATAAAATAAAAAAGTAAAGTTAGCTTATGAATTTTCAAAAAAAAATAGATGAACTTAAAATAAAACTTCCAGAAGCTAAACCACCAGTTGGCTCTTACGTTGCTACAAAAATTACTGGGAATCTCCTGTTTATTTCTGGTCAAATTTCAATTGCAGATAGTGGTGATTTAATAAAAGGCAAAGTTGGTAAAGAACTCACAACTCAAGATGGGTATGAAGCTGCAAAAAGATGTGGATTAAGTATTGTTGCTCAAGCAAAAGTAGCCTGTGATGGTGATCTATCTAAAATTAAATCATGCGTAAAATTAACAGGTTTTGTTAATTCAACTGAGGATTTTATTGAACAACCAAAAGTAATTAATGGTGCTTCTGATTTAATTGCTGCAATATTTGGTGATGCTGGAATGCACACAAGAGCTGCAGTAAGCACAAATAGTTTACCGCTTGGAGTATCAGTTGAGGTGGATGCAATTTTTGAATTAAATTAATTCTATCTTCCAATACCAAAATATTTAAAACCCATTTTTTTAATTTTATTGGGAGAAAAAATATTTCTCATATCATAAATAATAAGATTTTTGTTTTTAGAATATTTTCTAAAATTAATTGATTTAAAATCATTCCATTCTGTGTGTATGATTATTAAATCTGACCCCTCAACAGTACCTTGTATAGATTTTGAAAATTTAACATTATTTAATTTATTAAATTCTTTTTTAGAGCCGGTTGGATCATAGTATTTAATTTTAGCTCCTCTTTTAGATAAATAAGGAATTAATTTCAAACTAGAAGAGTCTCTCATATCATCAGTATTGGCTTTGAATGTTACTCCCAAAAATGCTATTTTTTTATTTTTTATTTTATTTTTTAATATTAAGTTAACTCTTTTATGTAATATATCTGATCTGTCTTCATTTGACTTAATAACACTTTTTATAACAGATAAATTAGTTTTAAATTTATCAGCAGTGGAAACAATTGCTTTAGTATCTTTTGGAAAACAAGATCCTCCATATGCTGGTCCTGCTCTTAAAAATCTACTTCCAATTCTTTTATCAAGACCAATACCTATAGAAATATCCTCAACGTCAATACCAGTTTTTTCACATAGATTTGCAATTTCATTAATGAATGTAATTTTTGTTGCTAGGAAAGCATTTGAGGCATATTTAATTAATTCTGCAGCTCGTCTACTAGTAGATACAAATTTTGCACCTTTGGAAATTAACGGAGAATACAAATTTTTTAATATTTTCTCAGATTTTTTATCATTGCTTCCTATAACAACTCTATCAGGGTAAATAAAATCTCTAACAGCCTCTCCTTCTCTTAAAAATTCTGGATTTGAAACTACTGAGAAATATTTTCTACTTAGTTTTTTAGCAATAATCTTCTCCACCTCATCACCTGTTGTCACAGGAACTGTAGATTTGTTTATTATAATTTTAAATTTATTTATAGATTTTGAGATTTCTTTTGCTGCCATATAAACTTGGCTTAGATCAGCACTATTGCTATTTTTTTTAGAAGGAGTTCCAACACATATAAAAATAATATCAGATTTTTTAACAGCTTCTTTTAAGTTTGTTGAAAAATTAAGTCTTTTATTTTTATAATTTTTTAAAACTAATTCTTCTAAACCTGGTTCATAAATTGGGATAATACCTTTTTTTAAATTATTAATTTTAATATCATCTTTATCTACACAAATAACATCATTGCCCAAGTCAGAAAAACAAACACCACTAACTAAACCAACATAACCTGTACCGATCATACATAATTTCATAATTTACCTATTACTTTAGAAGAGTTGATGTAACCATTCATTGTTCCACAATCAAGATATTTTCCCTCAAAATTATGAGCGACAAATTTTTCTTTATCATTAATTAATTCTTGAATTGCATCAGTTATATGAATTTCATTTCCCTTACTCGGCTTTAATGATTTAAGTTTCTTAAAAATTGTGCGTGGCAATATATATCTTCCTATAACTGCATTATTTGAGGGTGCATCTTTAATAGATGGTTTTTCTACAACACCATTAATTATATAATTTCTTTTATTTAATTTTTTATTTAATTTATAAATTC
>CACGLD010000039.1 GCA_902573755.1 uncultured Pelagibacteraceae bacterium | reverse complement strand
TATTTTCAAATATATCTTTTAAGTATTTACCTTCACAAGTATCATTCTGCCAATCATCTAGCATTGCTTTTGCAATTCTAAGATAATCATATCGTGTAGCGTAAAACATAATATTTGCATTACCCTCTTTTCTTGGTCGAAAAGTCGTTTTATAAAAAAACACACTATTTTTAATTTTAGCTTTATCTTTAAAAGTTTTTTCTAATATTTTTTCAAAATCATTTCCTGTTTTAAACAAAACATAGTTTAAAACTATTGATGAATTAATGCTGTGATAATTAAATCTTGGTTTAGAACTTTTTGTATTCTTTAAATGAAATAAGTATTGCTTTAAACTTAACATGTGGTCATCGAGAGCTCCTCTAAATTTTTCGTCTAACTCTTTACTGTTAACAAATTCAAAAGCTTCGATGTACTTATGATCTCCTGAGTTCATATTTAATATGTCAGAAAGCTTTTGGTTATAGTAAAGGGTATTTTCAAGTAATGGCCAATCATTTAATCTTACATCAAAGCTATCAATATACCCCCCACATATTGCATGAGCCAATGTATATGAAGCCATACTTCTCCCAACTGACATTGATCTTAATTTTGTATCCTCTTTGATGAATTTACCAAATCGATCATTTGGACTAATTTTATCAATAGTAATTTTACCGTCTTTAAAATGTAAATAACTAAGCAGTGCAGTTTTTTCTAATTGCTTATCTATGTATTTGTCATCTATTAATTCTGAACTAAATTCATAAGGATTGCTGGATGGATCTACCTCATATTTTTTAACTCCCTGAACTTTAAAAGGTCTTTCGTTGAATCTGAAAAGCTCATAAAGTAATGTATCATAATTTGGTTTGGCGTTTTCTTCAGGAATCCAGCCATTATAAAATTTTATTTTTAGATTGTTCTTATATACAGGTTGATCACATTTGTTGTAATACCACATATTGCTATACTTTTTCTGAGCCTTACATATTTCGCTCTCCTCACCTATGGTCACATATTCAGTAAGACCATTTTCAAATAACCATTTGTTAAATTCATAAATGTTATTATTTGCATAGCTATTTCCAAATACAAATAAGCTTAAAGTTAAAATTACTAATATTTTTTTCATTTAACCTTTCCCTTTTTTAAATGGATCATGCAGTAGTTTTTTGTGATTATATTTGTATTTTTTATTATTATAATGAAGGGAATTAACAACTAGTATTCTTGAATTTTCTACATCAATTAAAATCATATTCCCACCATAGCCACCCATACCAAAGATAATTTTGTCTTTTAATCCTGGAAAATCCATATGAAATTGACCCCCGTACGATTTTGTACGATTAAATAAGGGCTCTTCTTTTTCTTTGCTTCCTTTTGGTATTCTTCTTTCGTAAATCTCTTTTAAATATTTTCCAACACAAGTACCATTCTGATAATCATCCATTATAGCTTTTGCAATTCTAAGATAATCAAATCTTGTTGCCATTATGTTAGGATGTCCATTTCCAAAATTTTCTTTAAGACTAGTATAGCCATAACGAATGCTATTTTTGATCTTTATTTTATCATTGAAAACTTTGCTATAAAATTTGTCATAATCTTCACCAATTTTAAATTTCATATAGTTTAAAATTAACTGAGTGACAAATCCGTTGTAATTGTATCTTTCCTTAGATTTTTTTGTATTTTTATTTCTAAAGAATAAGCGCATTGTTGTTTCAATATCTCTATCTTCATATGCACCTAATTTACTAGTACCATCTTCAAACTCATCGATATATTTTTGATCACCAGTATTCATATTTAAAAAATTAATTAATTTTTGATCATGATAAAGTGAATCTTTTATAATAGGCCAGTCATTTACTCTTGCATCAACTCCATCAATATAACCCTCACATATGGCGTGGCCTACTAAATAAGAAGTTACTGACTTACCCATCGACATTGAATAAAATTTTGTTTCATTATTCAAAAACTCTCCTAATCTTTCTTTGGGAGAAAGTTCGTTAATTAATAGTTCGCCATCTTGATAATATAAATAACTAAGGATACCTTTAGTTTTCATTTGTTTTTTTAAAAATTCATCTTCAATTAAGTTGAATTTAAAATCGTAGGAATCATTTGTGGGTTTAAACTCTTTTAAATGTCCACCTCTATCTCTATATGAGTATTTCCATAAATAGTAAATCAAGGTATCTCTGTTTGGGTTTGAATGATAAGCAATATTAGTTGCTGATAATGCTTTATTTTTAATTTTAATGTCTAAATTGTTCATTATTCTCATTTTGCCTTCTGGATAATTTCCACATTCCTCATGTAACCAGCTAGCACTATTTTTTTTTAATGTTGCACAATAATCAACCGGTTCACCTCCATTTTTTAAATATTGAGAGTGACCATTTTCCAAAAGCCATTTATTGAATTTCATTTGATTGAACCACTCAGAAGCAAATAGATTGCTTGAAGTTAATAAGCTTAAAGTAATGATTAGTAATATTTTTTTTATCATGTTGCCTTTTTTTTAAAAATTAACTTTTTTGTTGTCCCTTTTTTTAAAAGTCAGCACAACCAGACTTTAAGCTTTAAAAAGCTTGTCAGATAAATTTTGTAATTTGTCTCCAAAGAAAACTTCTTTTTGAATTCTATTAAAATCTAAATCAAATACTGTAGACATAGCAGAGGCATAAACAGATCGTGCATCAATCGTAGCATTTAAATCTCTACCATCAAAAAGCTCTTTTCGTTTTAGTCCTGGCCAATCAGTATGAACTTGGCTTTTCTTCACTAAACCTCCGGCTAAAAATACTGCAGTTCCATAACCATGCTCCGTACCGTTTCCACCATTTTTTTTAATTGTTCTTCCAAATTCTGTTACGGTTAAGATTATTGAATTTGCGTAAGCTGTTCGAGATATTTTTAAATTTTGAATAATCGTATCCATTTCAACTAAACATCTTGTATGAGTACCATTAATTCCACCTTGTGCAGCGTGAGTATCAAAACCATTTACTTCAAATACTGCAACTCTTGGACCATTTGGATTTGATAAAAGTTGTCCTGCTTTCATTGCAAGATTTTTATTATTTCTTTTATCGTAACTTGAACCAACACCCATTTGTTCATTTTTACGCTTTTTAATAAAGTTCATCATGTCTAATAATTCTTCTTCTGAACTATCGGCATAAACTGATTTTAAAAGATCAAGAGTTTCTTCTCTTGGAAGTCTTCCATCAGCTGGAAAATAATTGTCATTTTTAGGAACACCTCTTAATAATAATGGCATCGGTAAAGATAAAGCTAAACCTTCTGCTTTAAGATTTGCAAGTTTCATTCCTCGTCCAAGCCATCCTGTTTTTTCTTGGTAAGGAACTCTTCCACCTGACTCCATTAAATTTTGACCTTCGAAATGTGATCGAGCTGTATATGGAATGCTAGTTGCATGGACAATTGCACCAGTGTTGTCATGCCAACATTCACTAAATCCTTTTAATTTAGGATGCAAAGCAAAGTCTGAGTCTAGTCTCATTGGATTTTCAATTAAAATACCTTTTCTAATTTTTTCGAAACTTTTGTCTCCGATAACAGGAACAGCGCAAAGACCATCCATTCCTCCTCTAAGCATAATAACTATTAAATTTTTCTTTTTAGAAGTTGAAGCTAAAACTGGGAAATTAAATCCAGCTAAAAACAAAGAAGTTGCAGTTCCTTTTAAAAAATCTCTTCTTGATATCTTCATGCTTTCAATACCTCCGGTAAGTTAAATAATATAATATGTTTTTCCTCGTTAGTCTTTGCTCTGGATACAATTTTTAAAATTTTATCCGGATTATCAAAATTATTACGAATTATTTTTTCATGAATATTTTCATCTAATTGGTCAGTCACATTGTATTTATGGAAAGCAGTTTTAGCGAACATTATTCTTCTTATAATTAATTCCGTTGATAGCCAGTCTTTTTCAAGATCTGAAAATCCATTAGGTTGTTTTTGTCTATAAGGATGACAACCCAAATCTTCTAAGAACCATGCTTGATCACTAATGTCTCCGAATGGTTTAATACCTAATGGATGACTATCAATTAATTTTTCTTTAACAGGATATGAGTAAGTTGATCCTGACATATTTATTGTTGTAAGCCACCAGTTTTCAGGATTTTGAAATTTTCTATATTTATCAGTATATTCAAATGCAACCTTGATTGCAGCCTTATGAACTTCTGGCAAAAAACCATCTGATTGTTCCCACGCCTTTATAACTGGAGCAATCATTTGAGGTGTTGGTTCATCTGTAATTAAATATCTACAAAGCTTTGTTGCGATAAACTCTCTACAAGATGGATGGTTAACTAAATCTTTAATTGCAATTTTAATACCTTTTTTTCCTCTTTTATACTCCTTACCTAAAACTCTCTTCTTACCTGGCTCGTGCCTTTCTGAGTCAAAACTAACATCATGTCCATGATCTTTTCTTTTAGTCCACTTCGGTCTCCAGCCAGTCATGATTTTTGCGAGTTCAATTACATCCTCTTGTGTATAGCCCCCATCTGGAGAAATTGTATGAAGTTCCATTAATTCTCTTGCATGATTTTCATTTATAGTAGCTGGTTCTTTTTCTCTTCTTCTCCATTCTTCTTTGCCACTAATTGATTTAGGTCCAATATTATCTTTATTATCCAAGTGCATAATCATTGGCCATGCAAGTGTTGCCTCGGTTGCCATTGTCTCAAAATTTTTATCCATATTGGCTCTTAAAAATTCTCTCTGATAAGCTCCAGTAGAATAAGAACCTAATGTTTGTGTGTCACTTATCGTAAAATGATTGCCCCAAAAATACCAAAGCTTAGCTAAAACTGGATGATCGCTCCTCAAACCTTCAGCGTGTCTGATACATAGTTCGTTAGCTGGCCAAAGATGTTTTCCAGTATCAGCTTCTAGTTTACGCTCAGCTCTCCTTAAGCCTTCTGGATCATTTTTATATTTTTTTCTTAATGTAGTATTTTCTTCAACCCTTTGGGTTATCCAATACTTTCTCATTTCTTTTTCAGAATAGATATGTTTGCCCTTCCAGTTAAATTCTGGAATTGACTCAACTTGTTTTTGAGCCCAAACTAACGGATCAGAGGGTGCTTTTTCGTCTGGTTTTAAACCAAAGGCAACTTTTCTAAAAAAATTCTTCATATTTTTATTTGTTGTCCCTTGTTTTACAAGTCAGCACAACCAGACTTG
>CACGLD010000038.1 GCA_902573755.1 uncultured Pelagibacteraceae bacterium | reverse complement strand
TTACTAACAGAGGCGGTAAAGGTATTATAGGGATAGTAAATTCTCCAAGAAATGGAAACATAACTTCATCCTTTCCTGTTTTTGAAGGTGATGAAATTTTAATTTCTACGAATAAAGGTAGGGTTATAAGAGTTGCTGTTAAAGAAATTAGAACAGCAGGCAGAAATACTCAAGGAGTTAGAATAATTAAGTTATCAGGAGAAGAAAAAGTTGTTTCAGCAATTAAAATTGATGATAATTTAATTTAATGAGTAAAATTGCAATTTATCCTGGAACATTTGATCCAATCACTTTTGGACATATAGATGTAATAAAAAAATCATTAAAATTGTTTGACAAAATAGTAGTAGGTGTTTCAGATGAAAGTAACAAAAATTATTTATTTAGTTCTGAGGAAAGAATAGAAATAGTAAATAAAGCCTTATTTAAAGATTTAAAATTAAATAGAAGAAAAATAAAAGTAGTATCATTTGGCTCTTTAACAACTGATTTATGTAAAAAATATAAATCAAGCATTATTCTAAGAGGGTTAAGAGCTGTATCTGATTTTGAATATGAATTTCAGTTAGCTGGTATGAATAGAAAATTGAACCAAAACATAGAAACAATTTTTTTAATGTCTGATGTAGAAAATCAAATAATCTCATCAAGATTTGTTAAGGAGATAGTTAAATTAAAAGGTGATATAAAAAAATTTACTACAAAAAGTACAATTAAATCTTTAAAAGAGAAAATATGAATAAAATTTTTATTAGAATACTTATTTTGTTTTTTTTAATTACCAATCAATCAATAGCTGAGGAGAATATAATGATATTAAAATTAAAAGATGGTGACGTTAAAATTGAATTGTTTGAGGATGTTGCTCCAAATCATGTTAAAAGAATTAAGGAATTAGCAAATAGTGGTAAATACGATAACGTTGTTTTTCACAGAGTTATAGATGGATTTATGGCTCAAACAGGGGATGTTAAATTTGGAAATTCAGAAGCAAAAGATTTTGATCTTAGAAGAGCCGGAATGGGTGGATCAGATTTTCCTGATTTAGAGCAAGAATTTAATAGTCTACCACATGACAGAGGAACTTTATCAATGGCAAGAGCTCAAGATCCAAATAGTGCAAATAGTCAATTTTTTATTTGTTTTCAGCCAGCTCCCTTTTTAGATCGACAATATACAGTTTTTGGAAAAGTGATAGAGGGAATGGAATTTGTTGATAAAATAAAAAGAGGTGATCAAAATAATAACGGTGCTGTAACTGATCCAGATAAGATAATTAGTTTCAAATCCCAATAAATTTTTTTAATGGCATTAAAAAAATTTGCCTTTAACGTTTTAAAAAAAGATAAATTTGCTAGGTGTGGTTTAATCGAGACACATCGTGGAAATATACAAACCCCAGCTTTTATGCCTGTAGGAACTCAGGCAACTGTTAAAGCTTGCACAATAGATGATATTAAAAAAACAGGTTCTGAAATAATACTTTCAAATACTTATCATTTAATGATACGCCCCGGTGTTGAAAGGATTGAGTCTGCTGGTGGCCTTCACAATTTTATGAATTGTGATTTACCTATTTTAACTGACTCTGGTGGTTTTCAAGTAATGTCTCTTTCAAAATTGAATAAAATTGATAGAGAGAAGGGCGCTATATTTAACTCTCATATTGATGGTAAAAAATTTTATTTAAGTCCAGAAGAAAGCATAAGAATACAGCTAGGTTTAAATTCAGATATTGTGATGATTATGGATGAATGCCCCAAGAAAACTAATGATTATAATATTATCAAAAAATCAATGGATTTATCACTTTACTGGGCTGAAAGATCTAAAGTAGCTTTTGGGAGTAATCCTCATAAGGCTTTATTTGGAATTGTTCAAGGAGGTCTATTTAAAGATTTAAGACTTAAATCACTTGAAGAATTAATTAAAATTGGTTTTGATGGTTATGCTATTGGAGGATTAGCAGTAGGTGAAACACAAAATGAAATGTTTGATGTTTTAGATGATATCAAAGAATATTTACCTATAGAAAAACCTCACTATTTAATGGGTGTTGGAACACCATCAGATATTTTAGGTGCCGTCAAAAGAGGCATTGATATGTTTGATTGTGTGTTACCTACCAGATCTGGAAGGACAGGTTTAGCTTTTACATGGAATGGAAGGGTTAATATTAAAAATAATAAGTATCAAAAAGATAACACTCCTCTTGATCCTAATTGTGAAAATCTTAACTTAAACAAATATTCAAAAAATTATCTAAATCATTTGTTTAATACTAATGAAATATTAGCTTCAATGCTTTTGACGCTTCATAATATTAATTTTTATCAGGAATTAATGTTACATATTAGAAAAAATATTAACTCTGGTACATTTGATGATTTTCATAATAAATACATAGATAAGTTGTAGTTAGAGCAACTGTGCCATTTTGTATGTATAATCATGTCAGATTCCTTAATTTAACAACCTTAATTGATCAAAACTTTTATATACAACGAATTGAAAAATAAAAATTTATCTGTATACACACAATATTCATTTAAAAAAAATGAATCAATTTTGTGGGCCGTTAGCTCAGTTGGTAGAGCAATTCCCTTTTAAGGAATGGGTCGATGGTTCGAGTCCATCACGGCTCACCATCAATTGAATTAGCTAATTTCAATTGGTGGATAATCTAAAATTACTCCGCCCATTTTTTCATTGAGATCTTTAATTCTATTATCTGATGATGGATGTGTGCTCATAAATTCAGGTGGCTCTTTACCTTTATTAAGTTCTTTCATTCTTTCCCAAATTTTTACTGTTTCTCTGACATCATAACCTGACAATGATGAAAAAATCATACCCAAGTAATCAGCTTCACTTTCCTGTTTTCTATTAAAAGGATTTAATAATCCTAGTTGTGTAATCAATCCAACTGTATTTATTCCAGTTGTTCTATTTACTTGAGATAGTTTTCCCCCACTAAAAATATCTATTAATTGTGTTCCAGTATTTACCAATGTAGCTCTACTTGCTCTTTCAACCGAATGTTTTGCTACAGCATGAGCAATTTCGTGACCCATCACAGCAGCTAATCCATCAGTATTTTTTGTTGCTTCAAGAATACCAGTGTATACAGCTATTTTGCCACCTGGCATGCACCATGCATTTCTAACTTTTTTACGATCAATTAGAATATATTCCCAATCAAAGTTAATAGTTGGATCTTCAATTCCTGCTCTATAAAAATATTCAGAAATTGAGTTTTCCATTCTTTTTCCAATTTCTTTAATTTCATTAAGAGTTTTTGTGTCATCACTCATTTTTTCTTTTTCTTTTATTTTTTCATAAATCTGAGCAGCTTGAGCATTTAATTTAGCTTCTGAGACAATTTTTAATTGTTTTCTTTCAGTAATTGGTGCTGAAGTACAGGATGATAATAATAAACTACCACATCCACAGCTCATGTAAGATAAGAATTTTCTTCTATTCATAATTAAAAAATTTGATAATACTAGATTAACATGAATCTTAATAATAAAATATTAATAGTATTATTTATTATTACAATATTGTTTGTTATTTACGCAAGTTACAGTTAATTTTATGGCCAAAAAAAGTAGCAGAAAATCTTTATCTTTAACACTTAGAAACTATTTCATTACAGGTGTTGTTGTTTTAATACCGATAGGTTTTACTTTATATTTAACTAAAATTTTAATTGGAATATCTTCAAATTTAATTCCAAAAAATATTAACCCAAATAGCTATTTACCTTTCAATATACCTGGCGTTGAAATTGTAATTTCAATTTTACTTATAACTATTGTTGGTGGCCTGTCTTTATCATTTTTTGGAAGAAGAATTCTAAAATTAATTGATGATTTATTTAAAAGAATTCCTTTTTTAAGAACTGTTTATTCAGCAATTGTTCAAATGACAGAAACTTTTTCAAAAAAGGATGATGGTAAAAAGAGTGTTGTTTTAATTGAATATCCCAGAAAAGGAGTTTGGGCAGTTGGATTTGCAACAAAAGAAAACAAAGGAGAGATGGCAGAAAAAACAGGAAAAAATTTAATTAATGTTTTTGTTCCAACAACACCAAATCCAACCAGTGGTTTTTTACTAATGTTCCCAGTTGAGGATGTTATATATTTAAATATGTCTTTTGAAGAGGCTTCTAAATTCATAGTATCAGCAGGCACTTCAACTAAAAAATCTTAGGCAATATCATTAATTATATCAGCTCTATCGTATAATTTTATTAAAGGTTTGAATTTACTTATATCTTCATTTGATTTTTCTATTCTTCTCATTTCTTTTTCAGCTAATAAGAAAAGATCACTATTCTGAATTGGATCTGCTAACTTAAAATTTTTTACACCACTTTGTTTAAATCCCAAAATATCCCCAAACCCTCGTAGTTTCATATCCTCTTCAGATATTAAGAAACCATCATTAGTGTCTTTTAAAATTTTTATTCTTTTTTTTGCGTTTTCGCTTAGATTTGATTTAAACATTAATATACATGTAGAGTCTTTATCTCCACGACCAACTCTTCCTCTTAATTGATGAAGTTGAGATAAACCAAATTTGTTAGCGTTTTCAATTATAATAGTATTAGCATTTGGAAAATCTATCCCAACTTCAATAATCGTTGTAGAAACTAAAATCTTAAATTTATTATTTAAAAAATTGTTTAGTATTTCATTTTTTTCATCTACATCTGTTTTTCCATGAAGCAAACAAACTTGATTTGGAAACTTTCTCTCTAAATATTCATACTTTTTTACAGCAGATGAGTGATCCAGCTTTTTAGACTCTTCAATTAATGGACAAACCCAAAAAATTTGATTTCCTAAGTTAATTTCTTTTCTTATGAATTTTAAAACATCTTCAATTTTAACCTCTAATTTACTATATGTTTTAATTGGTTTTCTATTTTTAGGTTTTTCTCTAATTATTGAAATATCCATATCACCATAAATTGTCATTGTTAGAGTTCTAGGTATAGGTGTTGCTGTCATTAATAATACGTCACAATTTGATCCCCCTTTGTCCGACAATTTTTTTCTTTGATTCACTCCAAACTTATGTTGTTCATCTATAATTATTAATCCTAATTTTTTAAAAATTACTTTTTTTTGAAAAATAGCGTGTGTACCAAAAATAATATCAATTTTATTATTTTCTAATCTTTGAAGTATTTCTTTTTTTACCTTGTATTCTGATTTTCCAGAAATAAGAACTATATTTATATTTTTAGGAAATAATTTTTTTGCTAGATTAAAATGTTGTCTTGCTAGAATTTCCGTAGGAGCCATAAAAGCAACCTGGAAACCAGAGTTTATAGTATTAATTGCTGTTAAAAGAGATACTATTGTTTTTCCACTACCAACGTCACCTTGCAAAAGTCTAAACATTTTATTTGTTGAACTTAAGTCTTTATTTATTTCGTTAAGTG
>CACGLD010000037.1 GCA_902573755.1 uncultured Pelagibacteraceae bacterium | reverse complement strand
ATCGATTGTTTAATATTAAGTAAAGACAGTATAAATAATACTAAAGCGGCCATGATTATTGAAGGACCAGATGATGTGTTAAATTCTAATGAGGAAAATAGCCCTAATAAAACTGATAAAAGACCACCAATTACAGAAAATAAAACCATCTTTTGAGGACTGTCTGATATGTTTCTAGCCATTGCAGCTGGTATAATTAACATTCCTGTAATCAATAGTAATCCAACCATTTTAATTGATATGGCTATTACAGCAGCCATGAGAATAGTAAATATTGCTTTTGCTCTGTCAGGATTCAACCCTTCAGCTTCAGCTAATTCGTAATTAACTGTAGATGCAAACAAAGGTTTCCAAATCAATTTAAGAACTATTAAAATTACTGCTCCACCAGTCCATATAATAAATATGTCATTTGTTGTTACAGCTAAGATATCTCCAAATAAAAGACCCATAATATCAAAACGAATAAAAGTTAAAAAACCAATAACCACTAATCCAACTGCTAAAGAAGAGTGAGCTAATAGACCAAGCAAAGCATCACCAGGTAAATTAGTTTTCTTCTGTAATTGAATTAAAATTAAAGCAATTAAAGATGAAATAATAAACACTGAAAGAGCAATGTTTAATTCAAAAGAGTAAGCCAAAGTAACACCTAGTAGAGCTGAGTGAGCTAATGTATCACCAAAGTAAGATAATCTTCTCCAAACAACAAAACAACCAAGAGGCCCAGTTACTAAAGCTATACCTAAGCCTGCAATTAGTGCTCTTATAAAAAAATCATCAAACATATTAGTTTTTCTTTATTTCACCTTTGTCTGAATGAACGTGATCATGTTTATGTTCATATACAGAAAGAATTTGGGATGCTTGTTCACCAAATAAGGTTTTATATTCATTATTTTTAGCAACATCCATTGGTGATCCAGAGCAACATACGTGACCATTTAAACAAACCACATGATCAGTTGCGGTCATAACTGTATGTAGATCATGAGAGATTAATAAAATTCCACAATTTAGTGTATCAGAAATTCTTTTTATTAATTCATACAAAGCAATCTCACCAGTATAATCAACTCCTTGAACAGGTTCATCAAGAACTAATAATTCAGGTTTTTTTGAAATAGCTCTTGCAATTAAAACTCTTTGAAATTCACCACCTGATAAATTTCCTAAATTTTTATTCTTAAGATGGATAACGCCTGTTAATGTAAGTGCTTCATCAATTGCCTCATCTTTAATATTTTCAGTTAGAAGCATAAAATCATAAACTCTTAAAGGTAAGGTCCAATCAATAGATATTTTTTGAGGAACATATCCAACTTTATTTGTGTATTTCTCAACACTTCCTTCTATATTTTTGTAAATTCCTAATGCAATTTTTGCGGTAGTACTTTTTCCAGATCCATTAGGTCCAATAAGGGTAACAATCTTTCCTTTTTCAACAGTTAATGAAACACCTTCCACTAGCCATTTATCATTTTGTTTAAAACCAGCGTTATTTAATTTTACTAATGTACTATTTTCTGAGCTCATATATTGCTTGACTTATAAATGTTATATTATTACATAACGTTATATTATAACAACCAATTAAATTACTTATTATGAAAAATATTAAAAAAATACCACTTATATTCTCAATATTATCAATTCTAACATTCTTTACACCAGCAAATGCCGAAATAAAAGTAGTTGCTTCTATTAAACCAATTCATTCATTAGCTAGTTACTTAATGGATGGTATTGCTAAACCTGATTTAATAGTTGATGGATATGCTTCTCCACATGGATTTGCAATGAAACCTTCGCACGCAAAAATGCTTCAAAATGCAGATCTAATATTCTGGGTTGGTGAAGATTTAGAGAGTTTTTTAGAAAAACCATTGAGTTCAATTGCTAAGAAAGCAGAAAAAATTGAATTAATGGAAACTAAAGGATTACAGGTATTAAAATTTCGAGAGAGAAATATTTTTGACGAACATGATCATGATGATCACGGACATGACGATCATGGTAAAAAAGAAGATGATCACGACGATCATGACCATGATGACCACGGTAAAAAGGAAGATGATCACGACCATGACGATCATGGTAAGAAAGAGGATGATCATGACCACGATCATGATGATCATGGTAAAAAAGAAGATGATCATGACGACCACGGACATGACGATCATGATGGACATGCGCATGGTGAATTTGATCCACACATTTGGTTGGACCCAATTAATGCAAAAGCTATGTTAAATGAAATGGCAGAACATTTAATTGAAAATGATCCTAAAAACGAAGCTAAATATAAAAGTAATTTAGCTAAAGCTTTACAAGAAATCGATAAACTTACAATTGATGTAATGACAGATTTAAGTAACAGTGTTTCTTCAATTGTATTCCATGACGCTTATCAATATTTTGAGGAAAGATTTAACGTGAAAGTATTAGGTGCATTTACTGTTAATACAGATGTTATGCCTGGAGCTGAACAACTTGCTGAAATTAGAGAAATTATCGAGCATGATAAAGTGGCTTGTGTATTCTCAGAACCTCAGTTTAATCCTGATATTATCAATGCAGTTGCAAAAGATATGAAGATTAAAACTGGTGTTCTAGATCCTCTAGGTGCAACATTAGATCCAGGAAAAGACTTATATTTCAATCTAATTAGAAATATGTCTGCATCCTTCAAAGGTTGTTAATAAAAATTAGGTTTAATCCGAGAATTTTTTTAATTCTCGGATTAACAAATAATTATTACTGTTATTTAATCTCACAAAAAGGATTGTATTTATTTTAAAGAAGATTTATTTTCTTTCATAATCTGACTATATGAATGATTTAAATTTATTTAAAAAAAATGGCTTTCTTATTAAAGAAAATCTTATTTCTCAAACAAAGATAAATAAAATTAATAAAATTGTTAATGAAGTAATTTCAAAAGAAAAAAAAAGAAAAAAAGGTAATGGTACAAATGGAACTCAGTCCTATGATAATTACCATTTTGTCTACAATTCAGGTTCTTCAAAAAATAAAGAAATTCTAAGACTAAATAATCCTCAGAACAGGCATAAAGTTTTCTATGAATTATCTAGAGATAAAAAGATTATATCTATAGCTAAAAAATTATTAGGTGGAACAGTAAGATTTCATCTAGGTAAATTAAATTTTAAACTACCTAATAAGAAAAAAGGTAGTGAAATTGGATGGCATCAAGATTGGGCTTTTTACCCACATACAAATGATGATTTAATTACAGTTGGTATATATTTAGATGATTGCTATGAAAAAAATGGGCCACTTAAAATAATAAAGAATTCACACAAAAAGAAATTGTACAGCCACCACAGCAAAGAAAATTATTTTGTTGGAAAAATAGACACTAAGAAAAATAAAATAGGAACTAAGGATAGTGTTTCCATAACTGGAACGGCCGGAACAGTAGTATTTTTTCATTGTAGATCAGTTCATGGTTCTGGTCACAATCAAATGAATAACTCAAGACCCTTAATTTTATTTGGTTATAGAGCTTGTGATGCATGGCCATTAATCAATGATGGAAACCTTCACCCTGAAGTTAATTTAGATAATTATGACAAAAATATTATTGTAGGAAATAAATCAATAAAACCAAGATTGACTAAAGTTCCAACCATAATCCCACTGCCTAAGAAGAAACATTATGTTTCTATCTACGAACTTCAAAAAAATTAGATTAAATTTTAAATTAGAGAATAACCAGAGGATCTTACAGTCCTTATAAGTTCTTTTTTATTTTGGATATTAATTGATTTTCTTAATCTTCTGATATGAACATCAATAGTTCTGCTTTCAACATTTATATTGTTGGGCCAAACATTTTCTAAAATCTGATCTCTAGAATAAACTCTCTTTGGATTTACCAAAAAAAATTCTAGTAACCTAAATTCCGTTGGTCCAAGTTGTATTTCTTTTTTATCTCTGTAAACTCTTTTTTCAATCCTATCTAAAACTAAATCTTCAAACTCTAAATTATCAGATACAGTGTTAGGGTTAGATCTTCTTAAAACAGCTTTAATTCTTGCCATAAGCTCATTAAAACTAAATGGTTTAGTTAAATAATCATCAACACCGCTATCTAAACCTTTTATTTTATCTTCCTCTTCGCCTTTAGCGGTTAACATAATTACAGGTAAATTTTTGATACTATTGTCTTTTCTAATATATTTGCAAATTTCAATACCAGAGAGATCAGGCAGCATCCAATCTAATAAAAGTAAATCTGGCTGAAATTTTTTTAATTCTTTTAAGCCATCATTACCATTTACTGATGATGAAACTATAAAACCATTTTTTTCTAGATTATGTTGAACTAATTGAATTATTGAAGGTTCGTCCTCAATAATAAATATTTTGCCATTCATTTTATTGCTGAATAACTTTTCCTTTAGGTCTGCTTCCTTTTAAATATTCACCTTTTATTAAATAACATATTGACTCAGCAATATTTGTTATATGATCACCTGCTCTTTCAAGATTTTTTGTTGCAAAAATTAAATGTGTTGAAAAGTCTAAATTCTTTTTATCTTTAGAAAGAAAATCAATTACACTTTCCATAGCAATATAAGTAAGGTCATCTACTTGCTCGTCTTTTTCCCATACTTCTTTTGCTTTATCATAATTTTTATTAACATAACTATCGAGTACATCATTTAACTGCTTTATAACTAAATCACCTAGTCTTTTTAAATTACCTAAAAGTTCCTCAGGTAAATCTAATGGAAGTGGCTTAACTTTTTTTGCATTACTTTTAGATAAATCTCCAATTCTTTCCAGATCTTGAGATATTTTTAATGAACTAATTGTTTCTCTTAAATCAATTGCCATTGGTGCTCTCTTCACCAGCAAAGTCATTATTTGCGTATCAATTTTAGATCTAAATTTATTAATTTCATCATCACTTTTAATAATTTTATCAATAGAATCTTTATCTACTTTGATAACGGCATCCATAGAGTCGACCAATTGAGACTCTGTTAAACTTCCCATTTTTATGACAGAGTCTATTAAGTATCTCAATTCTTCTTCATAAGATTTTACTGTATGTTCATTACTCATAATTTATCCAAATCTACCTGTAATATAGTCTTGTGTCATTTTATTGTCAGGATTTTTAAAAATTTTCTCTGTTTTGCCTACTTCGATTAATTTACCTAGGTGAAAAAACCCTGTTTTCTGCGAAACTCTAACTGCTTGTGCCATTGAATGAGTTACAATTACTATAGTGTAGGTTTTTTTAAGCTCATCTATTAATTCCTCAATTTTTGCTGTTGCTATTGGATCTAAAGCTGAACAAGGTTCATCCATCAATATAACCTCAGGATTTACAGAAATTGCTCTTGCAATACAAAGACGTTGTTGTTGACCTCCTGATAAGCCTGTACCTGGCTCATCAAGTCTATCTTTAACTTCTTCCCACAATGCAGCTTTCTTTAAACTATTTTCCACGATTTCATCTAATTCAATTTTAGTTTCACCTTTTCCATGGATTTTTGGACCATAAGAAATATTATCATATATACTTTTTGGAAATGGGTTTGGTTTTTGAAAAACCATTCCTACTCTCTCTCTTAAAGATACTAC
>CACGLD010000036.1 GCA_902573755.1 uncultured Pelagibacteraceae bacterium | reverse complement strand
CAGCTGGTCATTCTAGCGTAATAGCCAATATGGCGGGTCTAAGACTTCCACTTGAAAGTAAACCTTTACAAGCTTTAGTTTCTGAACCTGTAAAACCAATTATTGATACTGTTGTAATGTCTAATGCGGTGCATGCATATGTCAGTCAATCTGACAAAGGAGAATTGGTCATTGGTGCTGGAACGGACGATTATGTTTCTTATACTCAAAAAGGTAGTCATCAAATAGTTGAAGGAACATTAAATGCTATTTTAGAATTATATCCAATTTTCAGTAGAATGAGAATGTTAAGACAATGGGGAGGAATAGTAGATATTTGTCCTGACGCTAGTCCAATTTTAAGTAAAACTTCAATTAAAGGTTTATACTTTAATTGTGGTTGGGGTACTGGAGGATTTAAAGCAACTCCTGGATCTGGAGATTTATTTGCTCATACTATTGCAAACGATGAACCTCACAAACTTAATGCTGCATTTAATTTAAATAGATTTGTAAGCGGTGACCTTGTTGATGAACATGGTGCTGCAGCGGTTGCTCATTAATGTTTTTAATAAACTGTCCATACTGTGGAGAACGAGATCAACAAGAATTTAAGGCCGGTGGTGAAGCTCATATTAAAAGACCTAAACAACCAACAGAATTAAGTGATGATGAATGGGCAGAATATTTATTTATGAGAAAAAATATTAAAGGTGTTCAATTTGAAAGATGGAACCATACACATGGTTGTCGTAAATGGTTTAATATGGTTAGAGATACTTCTAACGACGAAATAAAAGCAATTTACAAAATGGGTGAAAAACCACCTGCTTAATAAAATGACTAAAAACTTAAGAGTAAAATCCAGTGAATACATTGATGAAACTAATAGAATTTCTTTTAAATTTAATGGTAAAACTTACCATGGATTTAAAGGTGATACTTTAGCATCAGCGTTACTTTCAAACGATGTTCATTTAGTTGGGAGAAGTTTTAAATATCATAGACCAAGAGGAATTATGACGTCCGGTTCGGAAGAACCAAATGCTATAGTTCAAGTAAATCCTGGTACAAACAGAACAGAACCTAATGTTAGAGCAACAGAAGTCGAGATTTATGAGGGCTTAGAGGCATCCAGTCAAAATTGTTGGCCAAGTGTAGAATTTGATATTGGTGGAATAAACAATTTTCTCTCCCCTTTTTTTCCAGCAGGTTTTTATTACAAAACATTTATGTGGCCTGCTAGTTTCTGGGAGAAATATGAATTTTTCATACGACACTCAGCCGGTTTAGGAAAATCACCAACATCAAATGACCCTGACATTTATGACCACAGAAATATTCACTGTGATGTATTGGTTATAGGTGCAGGTATATCTGGAATATTAGCAGCAAAAAATGCAGCTAAAAATAATTTTAAAACTTTGTTAGTTGATGAAAAAAATGAACTTGGTGGATCAACAATTTATGAAAATAATGAATTTAACAAAATTGATAATAAAAGTCCTTCTGAATGGTTAAAAAAAGAAATAAAAGAACTTAAAAATATTAAAAATCTTGAAATAAAAACTAGAACAAGTGTAGCTGCTTATCATCAATATAATTATCTTTTAGCTAGAGAAAATCTAACTGATCATTTAGAGGTAAAAGATAAAACAAATAAAATCAGACAAAGACTTCTTAAAATTAGAGCTAAGAAAGTTATTTTAGCTACAGGTGCATTAGAAAGACCTTTGATATTTAATAATAATGATAGACCAGGAATAATGCTTTCATCTGCTGTTAAAAAATACAGTGAATTTTATGGAGTTGCTTGTGGTAATAAAAATCTGTTTTTTACTAATAATGACAGTGCATATGAAAGTGCTATGTCACTATACAACAAGGGTATCAATGTTGAAGCAATAATTGATATTAGAGAACAATCTGAAAGTAAAATTGTTAAAAAAGTTAAAGAAGCTGGTATTAAAGTTTACTGGTCACATACAATTGTTGATACAACTGGTTATAAAAGACTAAATAGTGTTTCTATAATGAAGCTATCTAATGATGGTACTTCAGTTACTGGAAGTAAAATTTCTATTTCATGTGATTGTTTAGGAGTTGCAGGTGGTTGGACACCTGCTGTACATTTATATACACAATCAGGTAGTAAACTAAAGTTTGATGAGGAAAAACAAATTTTCTTACCAAATCAGAATACATCCAAACAAATAAGTGTAGGATCTTGTGGTGGAGATTTTAAAATTGATGAAATCATTAAAAATTTAAATCAAAAGCTTAAAGCTAATCTAAATATTAAAGAAACAGATTTAGACAATATTAAAGTTGAGATCGATCAGGAAAATTCAAAAAGAAATATTTGGTTACTTCCTTCTGATAAACCTTTAGGTAAAACTAAACCATTTGTAGATTATCAAAACGATGCAACAGCTAAAGATATCAAATTAGCATTAAGAGAAGGTTTTAGATCTATCGAGCATGTAAAAAGATACACGACTACCGGAATGGGAACTGATCAAGGTAAACTAGGAAATATGCATGCGTTAGGTATAATTGCAGATACAGCCGGTGTTAAAATGGGTGAATTAGGGACGACTACTTTTAGACCTCCTTACACACCATTAACATTTGGAACTATTGTGGGTCGAAATGTAGGAAAGTTTTTTGATATTTTCAGAAGAACACCAATGAATGATTGGCATGTTGAAAATAAAGCTGAATTTGAAAATGTCGGTCAATGGAAGAGAGCATGGTACTACCCTATTAACGGAGAAACTATGCATCAAGCAGTTCAAAGAGAAAGTAAAGCTGCTAGAGAAAGTGCTGGTATACTGGATGCCTCTACTCTTGGTAAAATTGATATTCAAGGAAGTGATGCTTCAGAATTCTTAAATAGAGTTTATACAAATGCTTGGTCAAAATTAGCTATAGGGAAATGTAGATATGGCCTAATGCTAAATGAGGATGGTATGGTTTATGATGATGGAGTTACAACAAGATTAGGTGAAAATCATTACATCATGACAACAACAACTGGTGGAGCAGCAAATGTTTTAGGTAAACTTGAAGACTATCTTCAAACAGAATGGCCTGAGCTTGATGTTTATTTAACCTCTGTAACAGATCATTATGCTACAGCGAGTTTATGCGGACCTAATAGTAAAAAAATTCTTAAAAAAATAATTCCTGATTTAGATTTATCAGATGAAAACTTTCCGCACATGTCATTCAAAGAATCGAAAATTGGCAATATTCAATGCAGAATAATGAGAATTAGTTTTACTGGAGAACACAGCTACGAAATAAATGTTCAAGCAAGTTATGGAAAAGATTTATGGGAAAAGTGTATAGAGGCAGGTAAAGAGTTTAACATTACTCCTTATGGGACTGAGACAATGCACTTATTAAGAGCAGAAAAAGGTTTTATTATTGTTGGTCAAGATACAGATGGAACAATGACTCCTATCGATCTTCAAATGGATTGGATAGTAAGCAAGAAGAAATACGACTTCATAGGAAAAAGATCTCTTTATAGATCTGATACAATGAGAGAAGATAGAAAGCAATTAGTAGGTTTATTAACAGATGATCCAAATATTGTTTTAGAAGAAGGAGCACAAATAGTTTCTGAGTTAAATCAAAGTCAAGTAGAAATGCTTGGACATGTAACTTCAAGTTATTTCAGTCCAAACCTAAAGAAATCAATAGCACTTGCTGTAGTTAGAGGTGGAAAAGATATGATGGGAAAAAAACTTTTTGTGCCCATGGAAAATAAAAATATTAATGTCACTGTTGCGAATCCAGTATTTTACGATGAGAAAAATGAGAGGTTAAATGCTTAACTATAATTCAGTTGTTAAAAATGAAATTAAGCAAGAAAGTATTTCTGTAAAGGAAATCTCTCCAGTAATAAAAATTAATTTGAGAGGTAAAAAAAGAGAATTTTTAACAAATGTTGGTAAAAATCTTAATATGATCTTGCCTACAGAAGCAAACACTTCAACAACGAGTGATAAATTAACAGCAATATGGCTTAGTCCAGACGAATGGATGATAATCTCAAATGAGCTGGCAAGTAAAGACACTAATAAATCCGATCTATATGAAATGTTATTTAATAATATTTCAAAAACAAATTTAGGTGCTGTTATAGATGTAACAGATCAATTTGTTCAATTAGAACTTACAGGTGAAAACGTCTATGAAATATTTTCAGCAGGATCTCCTTTTAATTTTAATGAATTTAAAGAAAAAATGGGATCAACAACTCAGACTGTTTTAAATCATGTAGATGTAATTCTGCATCATAAAGATGAAAATATTTTAAATCTGTTTGTTAGAAGATCTTTTGCTGAACATCTTTGTTCTTGGATTGAAGACTGTGCTTCAAGATTATAAACTTATTTTTTTCTTCTAAAGTCCCATGGCATTTCAAATTTACCTCGCCAAAGGCCTTTTTTTTCATTTTTAGCATTAATTTCGTTTGATATATATTTTTTTGAGTATTTTCTATAAGCTACAGCATAACCGTTTGAAACTAGCCAAGAATTCAGATTTAAATTTCTTTTATAACATTCTCCAATAAATCTTTTGTATCTATCAACATCCAAAATTTTACAAGTTATTACTTTGTTATTTATTTTTTTTTGTAATTTTTGAGTTGAAATTTTTCCACATGGATAATCTTTAGTAAAAGTAAAAAAAATTATTTTTAGATATGGTTTTTTACACATTTGCTTGAATTCAGGTGCATCAACTCCGTATAATCTTATCTTTTTTGAATTTATTTTTATTGTATCACCATCAATAATTTGAGCATTTCCAGAAATTTCTTTAATCTCTTCAGACCTAACATCGTTATATGTGAGAATAAAAAAAATCGAACAAATTATAATTAAAATTATCGCTTTTCTTTTTGTAAAAAACATACTTAAAAATATTAAATATTAGCTAATTTATATTTAATATAATATTTGACATAAAAAAGTAACATCAATGATATAAACCATTGAAAGATAGCCCAAATATAAAAAAAAGTTTTAAAATCTGCATTTAAATACTTTGCAATATAAAAGGATAAAACTGGTACTATAACATTTCTGGCAATATTATTAACCATAGCTTTTTCAGATTTTTTTAAAGCCATAAAGAACCCATTTGATAAGAAAAATATTGGATAAGCAGGTAAAATAAATGCTGAAATCTTAAGGTACATCGAGCCATGCATAATTACCTCTGGGTTTGAAGAAAAGAATTTAGGAACAATGTCAGCACTTATAAAAATAACTACACCCGCGATTAACATTATAATTAGACCGTATTTTATTGAAGTAAAATAGGATTGCTCCACTCTATCGTAATATTTCGCACCAATATTTTGCGCAATTATAGAAATTATTGCTGTATTAATTCCTAATATTGGTAACAAAACTACTTGCTCAATTCTTGTGGCAGATCCATACCCTGCTACAGCATATTCACCAAATAACCCAACATATGTAAAAACAATTGTTGCAGCAATAGAATACCCTAATATGGCAATTGTAATTGGCATTGATTGAAAAAAAATATTTTTTAAGAAAAAAAATTTAGTTTTGAAATGGTCTAAAGTTATTTGTTTAATTCTTTGATTATTTAATATTTTAATCAAAATAACCAACAAAGATACAAATTGAGCAATTAAAGTTGCTATCCCAATACCAGTTATTCCTAATGGTGGTATAAATAAAAAACCAAATATAAAAATTGGATTTAAAATAATGTTTAAGAAAAAAGAAAATATTAAAACATTTCTGTAAGTTTTAGTATCTCCTTCTGCGTGTAAGAATGAATTTAATGCTACTACTAAAATAAATAATATCGTACCTAAAAAAATTACATTTATATATTCGAGTCCAAGAATTGTTACTTCTTGAGAGGAATTCATTAATAAGAATATCTTTTCACCAAAAGCAAATCCTAAAATAGATACAACTATCGAGATTATAATCGAATAAATGATTACATTTCCAAAATAACTTAAAACATTTTTTTCGTTTTTTTCTCCGATACTACTGCCAATCAATGATGTTCCTGCTACGGTGACTCCAATGGATGTCGCAATAATCAAAAAATATATCGGAAAAGACTTGCTCAAAGCAGATAAGGCTTCTGGCGATATTTTTCCTGCATAAAAAGTATCTACGATTGTATAAAGTGTTTGGAATAAGGTTCCTACACTTGCTGGTACAGCAAGTTTTCTT
>CACGLD010000035.1 GCA_902573755.1 uncultured Pelagibacteraceae bacterium | reverse complement strand
AAAATTTCCACTTTTTTAAGTGATTTTCAAAATAATGAGGAATTACTAGAATATTTTGATCTTTTTAACTCAAATTTATCAAAAAAAACTTTGAATTCTTATTTAAAAAGTGTAAGTAACCCATAATTATGGCTGTACCAAAACGAAAACAAACCCCTTCCAGAACAGGGATGAGAAGATCTCAAACAATGAAATTTTCAACTAAAAATATAGTTGAAGATAAAAAATCAGGTGAATACAGGCTATCTCATCATTTAGACCTTAAAACTGGTATGTATAGGGGAAGACAAGTTTTAGACCCAAAAGAATAATATATTATAATCTATCAAAATGTCAGATTTGATTAAAATTGCAGTAGATGCAATGGGTGGTGATGGATCACCAAAGAAAATAATAGATGGTATTATTTTAAATCATTCTACTAATAAAAATAATTTTTTTAAAATTTTTGGTGACAAAAATAAAATAGATCCAATAATTAGAGGAAAAATACCTGCAGAATTTTTTGAATTAATTCATACAGAAAAAAAAATTGAAAGCACTGATAGCCCTCTAGAGGGTGCAAAAAGAGGGAAAGACACTAGTATGTGGCTTGCCATTCAAAGTGTTAAAGATAAAGAAGCAGATATAGTTATATCAGCAGGTAACACAGGTGCATTGTTAGTTGTATCAAAATTAAATTTAAAAATGATTGAAAATATAGATAAACCTGCGCTGTCTGCTTTATGGCCAAATAAAAAGGGCATGAGTGTTGTATTAGATCTAGGTGCTAATATTGAATGTAGTTCTAAAAATTTATTAGATTTTTCTATAATGGGAGCTTCATTATACACTTCATTATATCCTAATGATAAACCTAATGTTGCTTTATTAAACATTGGTTCAGAAGAATTAAAAGGAAATGAAACTATCAAAGAAACTTATCAATTATTAAATGAAAAAAAATCAGATAATTATAACTTTGCTGGTTACATTGAAGGAAATCATCTTATGGATGGAGATGTTAATGTAATAGTTTCAGACGGTTTTACAGGAAATGTTGCTTTAAAAACAGCAGAGGGTACTGCTAATTTTATAACCAGTGAATTAAAAAATGCGATGACAGGTACATTAATAGGTAAAATTTCGTCTTTATTAAATATATCAAATCTAAAAAAATTTAAAAAAAGACTAGATCCAAGATTATATAACGGAGCTATTTTTATAGGTTTAGACTCCCCAGTTGTCAAAAGTCATGGAGGAACTGATTATATTGGTTTTTCAAATTCTTTAGATGTTTGTAATAGAATTGTAAAAGGTAATTTGATAGAAAAGATCAAGCAAAATATTTAATATGAGAGTTAATTTAACTAAAAAAGACTTAGTTAATTTGGTTTATATGCAGCTTGGTTTTTCAAAACAAATTTCAGAAAATTTAATTGAGGATTTTTTATCAACTATAGTTTCTAACATCAAAAACGAAAAAAAATTAAAATTATCCAAATTTGGCACTTTTTCTATTAGACAAAAAAAAACTAGGATCGGCAGAAACCCAAAAACTAAAGAAACAAAAGTAATTTCAAGCAGAGATGTCGTATTGTTTAAGCCATCAAAGGAATTTAAAGAATTTGTTAATTTAAAGGATAATGGATAAATCAAACAGCGCTTACAAAACTATTGGTGAAGTAGCTAGAATATTAAATCTTAAATCAAATGATAAGGGACTTTTACCGACACATGTCATTAGATTTTGGGAAACTCAATTTAAACAAATTAAACCAAAGATATTAAATTCTAACAGAAGATATTATGATGAAAAAACTATAAATCTTCTTAAAAAAGTTAAATTTTTACTTAAAGATCAAGGTATGACAATAAAGGGTGTAAAAAAAATATTAAATAATGAAGATTCTTTAAAGCTTGACGAAATTGCAGATAAATCTATAAGAACTGAAAATTTAAGAAATAAGTTATTAAAAATTTCTAATAAATTAAAAGAATTAAAAAATGGCAAAAAAAACGCACGTTAAAGTAAGAATGGTTCCAGAAGCTAAACCTGATAGCCCTTACTTTTATTATGTTAAAAAACCTGCTGGAGGTGAGAAGGCCAAAGTTAAACTTTCAGCAAAAAAATACAATCCTGATACTAGAAAACACGAAATGTTTGTGGAAAAAAAGCTTCCACCACACAGTAAGTAATTATTTTTTTTTAAAGTTTCTTTTTTCATAATCGATATAAGACAAAATCATGTTTTTCCATATACGATTAGTAATTTTAGGATCAATCTTTAGTTTCTTTGATTTTGAGTGAATTTTTTTAAGTATAAAATTGATACGTTTTTTATCGACTATTTCCTTTTTAAATTCTTTAAGTTTTAAAACTTCTTTGACAAGATTTGTTCTAAATTTAATCAAGGATAACAACTTATTATCTAACTTATCTAATTTAGATCTTATTATTTCTAATTTTTTTTTGTTTTTAGGCGACATTTAATTTATTGGTTTAATTAATAATTATTATATTTATCTAATCATGTACAGTCAGAATTATTCTTTAAATTCTCAATTAAAAATATGGATGATCACTTTATTATTAATGATCGTGCTTATAATTTTAGTAGGGGGCTTAACCAGATTAACTGACTCTGGCTTATCTATTACTACTTGGGAGCTTTTTGTTGGTACATTACCTCCTTTAACGAGTGATAAATGGATAGAATATTTTGATCTCTATAAAACAATACCTGAATTTAAAGAGCAAAATTTCAATATGACTTTAAATGAATTTAAAATAATTTTCTGGTGGGAATGGGCACATCGTCAATTGGGTAGATTAATTGGTTTAACTGTCCTCCTGCCCATGATTTATTTTACAATTAAAAATGGTTTTTGGATTTTAAGAGAATATTCAATTATTTTTTTCTTAGTGTGTTTTCAAGGATTTATTGGATGGTACATGGTTTCAAGTGGTTTAGTTAATAGAGTTGATGTTAGTCATTATAGATTATCACTACATTTATTTACTGCTTTTATTATTTTATCTTTAGTTTTTTGGAAGTTTTTAAAACTAACAAATATAAGAATTAATCAAATTAATATTAAATTAAACTTAATTAAATTCTTTCTTTTATTATTATTTTTACAATTAATAATTGGTGCATTTGTCTCTGGTATGGATGCAGGAAAAATTTATAATACATGGCCTTTAATGGGTTCATCATACTTCCCTGATGACAGTATGATGAGTGATTTTTTTAGTCTCAAAGTATTTGATGATCAATCACTTGTTCAATTTATTCATAGAAATTTAGCTTATTTAATTGTCATGATATATTTTTGTATGCTTTATTTTGTTTTAAAAAACGGAAATATTAATTTGAGATTTCCAATTTTCATTATTGGAATTACTTTACTTTTTCAAATTTTTTTGGGAGTTCTTACTATTTTATCTGGAGTAAAAATGTTCTATGCATCTCTACACCAGATAAATTCTATTTTAATAATACTTTCAACTTTGTATTTTCTTTATGTTACAAAATATAAAGAGGATATTTATTAGTTTCTATTTGTAGACATTAAAACCTCAAATTAGCTTACAGCTTTTAAATTACCCTTTGATGATTTATTCAATGCTTGGTCTAAATCCTCTATAATATCATCAATATGCTCAATACCGATACAAAGTCTTACATAACTTTGAGTAACACCTGATGCAGCTAGTTCTTTCTCATTTAACTGACTATGAGTTGTACTTGCTGGATGAATTGCTAAACTTCTAGCATCACCAATATTTGCTACGTGATAGAACATTTTTAAAGACTCGATAAATTTTTTACCAGCTTCAATTCCACCTTTAAGCTCGATACCAATCATTGGTCCATTTCCACCTTTAAGATATTTTTTTGCTCTATCGGCAATGGGTTTATCGTGTTCTGTAGAATAAATAACTTTTGTAACTTCTTTATGTTTTTTTAGAAAATCAACTACATCCTCAGCGTTAGCGCAATGTTGTCTCATTCTTAAAGCAACCGTTTCAAGTCCTTGAATTATTGCAAAAGCATTATCTGGAGCCAAAGCTGATCCTAAGTCTCTCAATAAACAAACTCTTGCTCTAACAGCAAAGGGAACATTAGCACCAGTTAATTCTGGTACGGCTTTTCCCCAAATAACACCACCATAACTTGCATCCGGTTCGTTAAATAATGGTTGTCTTTTTGGATCTGCGGTCCAATCAAAGTTACCACTATCAACTATACTACCCGCTACAGCTGTCCCATGACCACCTATATATTTTGTGAGTGAATGTATTACCACAGCAGCTCCATGTTCTATTGGTTTACAAATCACAGGTGATGCAGTGTTATCCATTATTAATGGTATATTATATTTTCTTCCAATATCAGAAACTTCCTTAATTGGAAAAACTCTTAAATATGGATTGGGTAGAGTTTCACCATAAAAAGCTCTAGTTTTGTCATCTATTAACTTCTCAAAATTTTCAGGATTACTTGGATCTGCATATCTTATTTCTATACCAAGCTTACTAAGTGTATGCGTGAATAAAGATACCGTTCCACCATAAAGGTCAGTTGAACTAACTATATTGTCTCCTGCTTGAGCAACATTTAGTACAGCAAAAGTTGAGGCAGTTTGTCCTGAAGAAACAGTTAAACATGCAAGTCCTCCCTCAAGTGCAGCTACTCTTTTTTCCAACACATCATTTGTTGGATTCATTATACGTGTATAGATGTTACCAAATTCTTTAAGAGCAAAAAGGTTAGCAGCGTGCTCTGTGTTGTTAAATTGGTATGATGTTGTCCTATAAATTGGAACAGCTACGGCGTTCGTCGCTGGATCACTTCTATAGTCACCACCGTGGATAGCTATAGTTTCAGGGTTATTTCTTTTTTTAGTCATTTTACTCCTTTTTTAGTGCTTCAACATTATGTTAGGCGCACAATACAGTTCAAATACCTACCGATTTTATTAATTTTATGAAATTTCCTTTTTAGCAGTTATAAGCCCGCAATAGGATCAAATCGGCAAGTAATTTCTAGCATATAAGCTACATAATTCAAGCTAAATATAAAATTGACTTTGTAATTATTAATAGTATTAATCCTCGCACAATGACAAAATTCACTAAAAAAGACCAATTAGCTTCATCTTGGTATGAAATAGACGCGAAGAATGCAGTAGTTGGAAGATTAGCAACTGTAGTTTCAAATATCATAAGAGGTAAGAATAAAACTACATACACTCCTCATATGGATGATGGTGATTTTGTTGTTGTTAAAAATATTGAACAAGCAAAATTTACTGGAAAAAAATTTCAAGATAAAAAATATTACAGACACACTGGTCATCCAGGTGGAATTAAAGTTACAACACCTGAGAAACTTCATGAAAAAAAACCTGGAGAAACTTTAAAAATGGCAGTTAAAAGAATGTTACCTGGTGGAGTATTGGGTAGAAAACAATTAACAAAATTAAAAATTTATGCTGGTAATGATCATCCGCATTCAGCACAAAATCCTACAGTTATCGAGTTAGACAAATTAAATAGTAAAAATATAGCAAGAAACTAAAATGGAAAATACCCAATCAGCTTCAAAATCTCCTAAATTAAAATTAGATTTTAAAGATAGCAAATATGCTACAGGAAGAAGAAAAACATCAATAGCTAAAGTTTGGTTAAAAAAAGGTTCTGGTAAAATTTATGTAAACGGTAAATTGTTCAATGAATATTTTGCAGATGAAACACATAAAATGCAAATTACAAGACCATTTGAGATTATTAATCAGGCTACAGATTATGATGTAAGATGCAGTGTAAAAGGAGGAGGACCTACAGGCCAAGCAGGGGCTATGGTTCACGGTATTTCAAAAGCTTTAGTATTATTTGATGAAAATCTAAAAGCCACCTTAAAAACTGAGAAACTTACTACCAGAGACTCTAGGGCAGTTGAAAGAAAAAAACCTGGTAGAAGAAAAGCTAGAAGAAGCTTCCAATTCTCTAAAAGATAATTTTTTTTTAATTTTTAACTGTTATAATAAAAAATGCCCAAGCTTAACGCATTAGTTGCTGGATCAACTGGATATATTGGTGTTCAATTAATTAAATTATTAGTTAAACACAAAAATATCAATATTAGATACCTTTGCGGAAATTCCTCTGTAGGTAAAAACATTAAATCATATGATAAATCTTTATCTAAATATAAATTACCAAAAATTTTAAAATTTAATAAAAAATTATTAAAAGACGTTCATATTATTTTTACAGCACTTCCAAATGGAGAAGCGCAAGATATATCTAAACATTTAAGCAAAAATCATACTCTAATCGATCTTGCTGCAGATTTTAGATTAGAAAAAGCTTCTGATTATTTAAAATGGTATAAACAAAAACATCGAGCAACTAATTTAATAAAAAAAAGTATTTATTTACTTCCTGAAATTAATAGAAAAGAGATTAAAAAATATAATATTATTTCATGTCCAGGATGTTATCCAACATCAATATTGCTTCCTCTATTTCCTTTATT
>CACGLD010000034.1 GCA_902573755.1 uncultured Pelagibacteraceae bacterium | reverse complement strand
GCATGAAACCTTAATAATTTTACCTTTAACTTTTTTGATATCCTTTTCTAATTTATTTAAATCTGAACGAGTTCTGCTTAAAGCTATAACTGTTGCTCCTGCCTCAGCTAATGCAATTGAACATGCTCTCCCAAGTCCTTTACCAGCGCCAGTAACTAAAGCGTATTTGTTTTTTAGATTTATTTTTTGAAGATACATTAAAAGAATATTATTTTAATATCTGTGTAAATCAACTCTACAGCCACTATTAATATTGCAAGTAAACCAACCCAAGCGATCCATTTATATTTTTTAATCCATCCAGATATTAATGTTGCTGCAGTAGCCATTAAAATGATTGATAACACTAACCCAAATACAAGTAGTCCATAATGATCGCCTGCTGCACCGGCAACACCCAAAACATTATCCAAACTCATTGTAAAATCTGCTAGTAGAACTGTCCAAATAGCCTTTAAAAAACTGGAATTGTCTACTTTAACATTCTCTTCTGTTTCAGAGCCTTTAATTACATCTACGTAAAGTTTGTAAACAATATAAAGTAATAACAGCCCCCCAATTAATCTTAAACCGGTGATTTGCAGTAGATAAGCTGTAAGCAAAGTTAGTATAATTCTTAAAATTACAGCACCACCAATTCCCCAGAATATAACTTTTTTTCTCTGCTCGACTGGAAACTTGGATGCAACCATTCCAATTATTATTGCATTGTCTCCAGCTAAAACTAAATCAATAAAAATTATTTGAGTTAATATTGCTATTTGCTCAGGTGTAAAAAATTCTGCAAACATTATCGCTCTAGTATCATATCTGCACCTTTTTCTGCAATCATTATTGTTGGTGCATTTGTATTACCTGAGGTGATGTTTGGCATTATTGATGCATCTATTACTCTTAAGTTATTAACACCTCTAACCTTAAGTTTTTCATCTACTACAGACATTTCATCTTGACCCATTTTACAAGTTCCAACTGGGTGAAAAATAGTTTGAGCATAATTTGAAGCTTCTTTAACTAACTCCTCATCGTTATTTAAATGAATACCTGGTCGATATTCTTCTGGGGTATATTTTTTGAAAGTTTCAGACTCCATTATGATTTTTCTGGTTAATTTAAGTCCTTTAGCTGCAATCATTCTATCGTGATCAGTTGATAGATAGTTTTGTTTTATTTTTGCATAAGTTCTTGAGTCTTTATCAACAATGCTTACATGACCTCTACTTGTTGGTCTGATATTTGAAACAGTAGGGGTGAATGCATGAAAATCATGATTTTTTGTTGCTCCCAAAGTATCCATACTCATAGGCTGAACATGCCATTGTAAGTCTGGTAGTTCTAAAGATGGATCGCTTTTAGCAAACATACAAAGCTGACTAGCACCCATAGTCATTGGGCCGCTTCTTTTAAACACGTATTCTAGGCCAATCATTAAATTTCCAAATAAACTATTTATTTTTTTATTTAAGGATTTTAATCCATTAATTTTATAAATTGGTCTAAGCATTAAATGATCATGTAAGTTTTCTCCAACCCCATTTAAATTTTTCACCATATCAATCCCAAGGTTTTTTAATTTTTCAGGATTTCCTATTCCAGAAACTTGTAATATTTGAGGAGAGCCAATAGCCCCTGATGAAATTATAATTTCTTTATTTGCTTGTACTTTTTTTAATTCATTTCCTTCCCAATACTCAATTTCTTTAGCAGTTTTGTTTTCAAAATTAATTTTTTTGACATGTGAATGAGTTAAAATTTTTAAATTTTTCCTGCTCTTGATTGGGTTTAAATATCCAACAGCTGTACTACATCTAAAGCCATCCTTTTCAGTTACTTGGAAATAACCACAGCCATGATTATCACCAGTATTAAAATCTTTTGTTTTAGGAATACCAAATTCCTCAGCAGCATTTTGAAATTCATCCAAAAGAGGCAGATGTATTCTTTGATCTGAAACTGATAAAGGGCCTCCAACTCCATGGAACTCATCTTTTCCTCTTTCTTGGTTTTCTGCTTTGATAAAATAAGGCAAAACATCATCCCATCCCCAACCTGTGTTACCTAATTGTCGCCAAATATCATAATCTCTGTGTTGACCTCTTATGTAAAGTAGACCATTGATAGAAGAACTACCTCCTAAAGTTTTCCCTCTAGGATACCTAATGGAAATATTATTCATGCTCTCATCAGGCTCTGTTTTATAGCACCAGTCAGTCTTTGGATTATGCATTGTTTTGAAATAACCAACAGGAATATGTATCCAAGGATAATTATCCTTGCCTCCAGCTTCAATTAATAATACTTTATTTGAAGGATTTTCAGATAATCTATTTGCAAGCACACATCCTGCAGATCCTGCCCCAAGAATTATAAAATCAAAATTATCCACATTAGAACTCTTATAAATTAAATTTTTTTATTTGTAATATTTATGTACACAAAAAAACTCAAATAATCCAATAATAGCACTTGTTTTAGATTTCATTCTTTGACAAGGTTTCATTTTTAAAAATAAAGAGAGGGAAACAAATGAAAAAAATCATTTCAATGTTATTTGCAGTTGCAATGGTATTTGGATTTATTTCGAATGCTAATGCTGCGAAAACACTAAAATGTCAGACAGTTCTTAACACTAAAGCTGATGAAGTTAAAATGTTAAAAGACTTTACTGACACTGTTACAACTTTGACAGGTGGATCTCTTAAGTTTGAAATTATGCCTGCAGGAGCAGTTGTTGGTGTAAAAGAAACTTTAGATGCTGTTGATAAAGGACTTATCGACTGTGGATTTGCTTGGACACACTATTGGTCAGGTGATCACCCTGCCGCTATGTTATTTGGTTCGCCAGTAGCAGGTGGTGGTGTTGGTATTGACAACATCGCATTCTTATCATGGTTTCAGTATGGTGGAGGAAAAGAGCTATACGACAGACTATGGAAAGAAATGGGAAGAGATATTAAAGGATTTATGATTCAACCAGTTGGTCCTGAAGCTTTAGGTTGGTTTCCAAAACCAATTAAAGATATGGCTGATTTTAGAAAATATAAATTCAGAACTCCTCCAGGAATTCCAGGACAAACTTATAAAGACATCGGTATAGCATCTGTTGCTATGGGTGGTGGAGACATTCTACCAGCTTTAGAAGCAGGAACTATTGATGCTGCTGAATGGTGTTGTCCTAAGCCAGACTTAACGTTTGGTTTCCAAAAAGTATTAAAGCACTACTACCTACAAGGTTTACACCAAGTGGTCGTAAATGCTGACTTTTATATTACTGGAAAAACATATGAAGCTATGAGCGCTCATGAGAAGAAGTCTTTAGAAGTTGCAGCAAATGCATCTCTAGCTAAATCTCTAAGTTACAGAATCTATGAAAACGGAAAAGCTTTAAAAGAGCTTACAGAAGTTCATGGTGTAAAATTAGAAGATACTCCTTCTGATTACTTCACAGAATACATGGCAGCTGCTAAGAAAAGTTTGGAAACAAACGCAGCTAAAAATGCATTCTTTGCTGAAGTTTGGGACTCTATGAAAGAATTTGCTGATATCGCAGTTCCTTTCTGGAGTGGTGCTCAAATGTCTAATGCGAAGCTAGGAATGGCTCACGCAGCAACATTAAAGTAATCATTAAATAATCTTTACGTTAGAGCGGACTTAATAGTCCGCTCTAATTTTTTATATAAAATTTTATGGCAGACGAACCAGGTAAATTAGATATTTCAGATGAAATGATTGCCGAAAGGCGTGGTGGTTCAGGAAAAATGCCAAATGATATGCCACCATGGATGGCAAGTTCAATTGTAAATATTGATAAATTTAGCAAATGGGTTGGTAACGTTGTTTGTTGGATATTAATGCCGTTAATTCTTGCAATGACTTATGAAGTTCTTGCTAGAAAATTATTTCATGCCCCAACTATTTGGGCTTATGACATCAGTAGATTTTTATATGGTGCACTGTTTATGTTAGGTGCTGGGTATGCACTTTCTAAAGGTGTTCATATCAGAGCAGATTTTTTATACAGAAATTTTAAAACTAAGAACCAAGGCACAATTGATTTTTGGTTATATATTTTATTTTATTTCCCAGGTTTAATCGTGTTCCTTTATATGACTATTGGATATGTAGGAGAATCTATTCAAAGAGGTGAAAGAGGAATGGATACAACTTGGATGCCATATATGTGGCCAATAAAAACTTGCCTACTAATTGGTATAATATTTTTACTAATTCAAGGTATTTCAGAATTATTTAAAAGTTATTGGGCTGCTACAAGAGGGAAGTGGCCAGGAGAAGATGAATGATAGCTGAATTTATAGATCCAGCATACTTAGGTTTTATTTTAGTTGGAGTAATGTTGTTTGCAATCTTTGTTGGATTTCCTATTTCATTCACATTAATTTTCCTAGGTTTTGTATTTGGTTATCTAGGTTTTGGAAAATTAGTCTTTTATTTAATGACCCTCCAGTTCTCGATGGTCATGACTGAACAAACTCTCGCCGCCGTCCCGCTCTTTGTCTTTATGGGTATTATGATGGAGCAGGCAGGATTGATGGAAAGATTATTTTCGTCATTTCAAATGATGCTGGCTAGAGTAAGAGGGGCATTATATTATGCTGTTTTGTTTGTTTCTGTCATTTTCGCAGCTGCAACAGGAATTGTTGGTGCCTCAGTAACTATTCTTGGAATAATGGCAGCAAAATCAATGAATAGATCTGGTTATGACGTAAGACTTGCAGCTGGCACAATTACTGCTGGCGGAACCTTAGGAATTTTAATTCCACCAAGTATTATGCTTGTTGTGATGGGTCCAATTATGGAAATTCCTGTAATTGATCTATTTGCTGCAGCTATAATTCCTGGAATTCTTCTTGCAAGTTTATACGCTGGCTACACAACAATAAGATGCATGATAAATCCTAAACTAGGTCCTGTAATTCCAGAAGAAATGAGAGCAGCAAGCATGAAAGAAGTTTGGATTGAATTCTTCTTAGGATTGGTTCCTCCTGCAGCTCTAGTTTTTGCTGCGTTAGGAAGTATTTTATTTGGTTTTGCAACCCCAACCGAAGCTGCTGGTTGTGGTGCTATGGGAGCATTGTTGCTTTCATTAGCGTATAAAAAATTAACTCTATCTAAACTCCAAGAAGCACTTGTTAAAACTTTAGAGATTACTGCTTTAATAATGGTTTTAGTTGCTGCATCAAACTTTTTTGGCGCTGTATTTGCAAGACTTGGTACACCAACATTGTTAACTGAATTTTTGTTAGGTTTAGAGATGAACAAATATTTTATTTTGGCAATTGTTATGGTTGCTATATTTTTATTAGGTTGGCCATTGGAATGGGTACCAATTGTGATGATTATTGTACCAATCATTTTACCGTTAATTGAAGCATTAGGTTTCAATTTAACTTGGTTTGCAATATTGGTTGCCGTCAATCTCCAGACCGCCTGGCTATCTCCACCTGTAGCTTTGTCTGCTTATTTTTTAAAAGGTGTAGTACCTGAATGGGATTTAAAAGATATTTATTATGGAATGATGCAATTTATGGTTCTACAAGTTATAGGCTTAATTTTAATAATCATATTTCCTAAAATTGCCTTATGGCTACCAACTCTCTTATATGGACAGTAGAATTTATTAGTTTAAAATAAATTAAGTGAATCAACCTAAAGTAAAATACTCTCTATCTAATTGGGACTTAGTCACAGTTAATCCAAATTATAAAACTTGGAATTGGAAAGATCTATTTTGTTTTTGGGGAGCAAATGTACAGAGTGTAATTGGATTCTCATTAATATCCTCTTTATACTTAATGTATAGTTTAAATATATTTGTAGTTTTTTTTGGAATAATATTAGGATCTTTTTTCGTTTATTTATTTTCAAATATTATTGGAAAACCTTCCCAAAAATTCGGTTTACCATTTGCGGTATTGCTTAGATCCTCACTAGGATTTAATGGCGCTAAATTTTTTGGGTTAATCAGAAGTTTAGTTGGAATATTTTTATTTGGAATTCAAACTTATTTTTTGTCTAAAATTTTAGTTTACTTAATTAGAATAGTAATTTTTTCTATAGACAATTCTTTATTGCAGCAGGAAATATTTATTTTTTATTATTTTGGTATGAATATTATTGATTGGTCTGCAATAATAATCACAATTATTCTACAGACATTGTTTTTTACTGTTGGGATGCAGTATAACAAGAAAATAATTAATTTTTCAGCAATGACAGTCTATGCTGGTTTGTTAATTTTTTTCTTTGTTGTTTTATTAAGTGATGTGAAAATAACTACTGAAGCCTTTTCAAATATTTTTAATTTAAATAATTTTTTAGATGTTAATAATTTAGCACCTTTATTGACTGTTGCTGGAACAATATTTGCCTATTTTTCAATTTTGATAATTAGTTTTGGTGATTTTTCTAGATATGTAAAAAATGAGCAAGAATTAAAAAAAGGAAACTTAAGTTTAATTTTGAATTTAATTATTTTTTCATTTTTATCTGTTTTCATTGTTATAGGGTCCGATGTTTTTCTTAATCAAAAATTTTCAGATATAGATAGAATTTTTACCAATCCAACAGATATAGTAGGAAAATTTGATAATATACAAATAACAATAGTCGTTCTATTTTTTATTATAATTGCTTCAGCTTCTACAAATTTA
>CACGLD010000033.1 GCA_902573755.1 uncultured Pelagibacteraceae bacterium | reverse complement strand
TAATAAATTAGCTATTGTTGCTCCAGAAATTCCAGAGCCAATTACGCAATAACTACTCATTTTCCTGCAACAGTCATACCTTCTATCATCATAGTTGGTGAATTGACTGAATATTCGAATTCTAAATCATTAGCTAAAATAATATTTTTGAACATATCCTTAAAATTACCAGCAATTGTTATTTCATTAACAGGATATTTAAATTCGCCATCTTCAACTAAAAAACCAGTTGCACCTACTGAATAATCTCCAGTAACAATATTAGACCCATGACCAATAGTTTCAGTAATATAAAGACTTCTTGAATTTTTTTTCATAAGATCCTCATAACTTATATTTCCTTTTTCAAAATATAAATTGGTAGTTCCACCACTTCTTCCATTTGATTTTAAATTTAATTTTTTTCCATTGTATGTGTCGACAAGATAATTTTTAAGTATTCCATCCTCTATAAGTTGTAATGTATTTGAGTTTACACCCTCTGAATCAAAGTTTTGAGAACCCATTCCTTTAATTATATCGGGTTTATCAATTACATTTATCGAATTAGCAAAAACCTGTTCATCAATTTTATCCTTTAAAAATGAAGTACCTCTTGCAATTGCTGAGGCAGATATTGCGCTTGCAAAAGCACTTAACATTCCCTTTGAAATTCTTTTATCAAAAATTATGCTGATCTTCTCACTTCCAATTTTTTTAGGGCTCAATTTTCTAATAGTTTGCTTGGCTGCTTTATTTCCTAGATCTGTTGCTTGCTTAATATCAGACAAATGACGTTTGCTAGAAAACTCGTAGTCTCTTTCCATGCTATTTTCATCTTTTGCAACTGTTACACAAGAGGCCGCAAAAGAAGAAGTTTTATAACCGTCACAAAAACCGTCACTATTTGCAAGTATAAAATTCGATTTATTTTCAGTGAAACTAGATTCTGTATTTATGATTTGATTATTTGATGAAGCAGACTCTTCTAAATCTTTTAAATATTTTATTTTTTTATTGTTTTCGAATCTTGTTTCATCATACAAATTAAGACTACTAATTTGTTTGGCTAATAAATTTTTATCAGGCAAAGAATTAAATTCATCCTCTGGTGTAATTTTTGTAGTTTCAAAGCACTTTTCAATTAAAGTTTTTATATTTTCATTTAGTAAATTTGATGATGAAATTGATGACCTTCTTTTACCTAAATAAGTTTCTATACTTAATGCCAACCCATCTGATCTATCTGAGGCTTCTAGGGATTTATTTCTAAAATTAACTGTTTCTGAAATTGAGTGACCAACTGTAACACTTGCATCAGTTGCTCCCATTTTTTTTGCCAAATCTAAACAATATGAAGCTTTAGATTTTAAAAATTCTTGATCCTTAACCATAATATTTTAAAGTTTTGTTCCACCAACTGTCATTTTATCGATTAAAATTGAGGGTTGAGCGACTCCCACAGGAACTCCTTGTCCTGCTTTTCCACAAGTTCCTATGCCTGGGTCTAACATCATATCATTTCCTACCATCGATACCTCTTTAAGTATTGACGGTCCATCACCAATAAGTGTTGCACCTTTAATTGGAGATCCAATTTTACCATTATTTATTTCGTAAGCTTCAGTACAATTAAATACAAATTTTCCAGAAGTAATATCTACCTGACCACCTCCAAAACTTACTGCAAAAATTCCTTTATCAACAGATTTGATCATTTCATCTTGAGTTTGATTGCCACTCAACATCATTGTGTTTCTCATTCTTGGCAAAACAATATGTCTATAATTTTCTCTTCTTCCAGATCCGGTAGATCTTGTATTCATTAATCTTGCATTGTGCCTGTCTTGCATAAAATTTTTAAGAATACCATTTTCAATTAAAACTGTTCTCTCTGTTGGCGTTCCCTCATCATCAATAGTTAAACTACCTCTTCTATTATCTATCGTGCCATCATCAACAATTGTTACTCCTTCACTTGCAACTTTTTCTCCCATAAGATCATGAAATGCTGATGTTTTTTTTCTATTAAAATCTCCTTCTAGACCATGACCAATTGCTTCATGAATTAATATAGCAGGCCAACCAGGACCTAAAACTACTTTCATCTCACCAGCAGGTGCTGGTTTGCTTTCTAAATTTACTGATGCAATTCTAAAAGCCTCTTCACAAACATTTTTCCAATTATCATTTTTTAAATAATCGTCATAGGATTGTCTGCCACCAATTCCATATACACCTGTTTCTTTTCTTCCATTTTTTTCTAACATTACAGAGACATTAAATCTAATTAATGGACGTACATCGGTGAGTGCTTCTCCACCTGATCGAATAATTTCAATTGATTTTTGCTCACCAGCAAAACTAGCGGTCACTTGTTTTACTGATCCATCTTTTTTTCTTAGAAAATCATTTACTTTATTTAAAACTTCTAATTTCGAGTCTAAAGATTTTTGTTCAATTGGATTAATATCTTCATAAAATTTTTTATTAGATTTTGGAATTTCATGATTATATGTGCCTTTAATTGATTTAAGAGTTGATTTAAGATTTTCTGAGGAATTTTTTAATGAATCTTTTGATATTTCGTTAGAATATGAATAAGCAACAACCTCGTTTGAGATAGCTCTGAAGCCAAATCCTAAATCAGAACTATAGTTTGAGCTTTTTATTTTATTATCATCTAACACAATTGACTCTGATTTTGACTCCTCTAAATAAAGCTCACCATCATCACAATTATTTAGTGTATCAGATACTATTTTATCTGCATTTTGTCTTGTTAAATCAGATTTGTTAAAGAAGTTACTCATTCATCTTAAATAGTGGTTTGTTGATAATTTTCAACTGATCATTTTACGCATGTACAATTTATTACTAAAAGTTAATTATTGTTAAATGAAAGTATTTTTTAATAATTCTTGTAAAATCTGTAGATCAGAAATTAACTTATATAAAAAAGAAAATATTAAAGATATTGACTGGATAGATATTACAAATAATTCAGATGCTGAAAAAGAAACATCTAGAAATGATAAAGAATTATTAAGAAGATTACATGTTAAGGAAAATGGTAAAATTATTGAAGGCGCGGAGGCATTTCTTTACGTTTGGAAAAAAATTCCAAAATATAAATTTTTATATAAATTTTTTAAACTACCAATAATTTTCTCAATCTTTAAATATGGATACGAAATTGTTGCTTTTTTTTTATATTTAAAAAATAAAAAACAACTCAAAAAACTAGGTTAAAAAAAATATTAAAAATTCACTTAGTAAAGACATGGATAGTAAAAACATAATTAATAATATTGAATACATGAGAGTTATAACTCTATTTCTTTTTCTCCTCAGTCTAACAAAAATTTTATCATCTAAATCTGAAATATCTCTTTCACCAACTACTGGGTAATCATAACTCCATCGCCATGTAGATTGGCCTAATCTAGAATCGAGACTGTTAAAATATTTTATCCAGGCAAGGACATATTTTAATATTAGATACAAAATAATCATTAATGTTGAAGAAAGTAACATTCTTAATGATACTTAATTATGTAAGATAATTTAATTGATATTTTTGGCTCTTTTTCTTGCTATTAACTGCGTAAGAGCATCAACCATGGTATCTGAGGCCTTAAATATTTCATTATTTTTAAACTCATGAGAAATATTTTTTTCCGGATTGGTTTTGTCTTCAATAACTATTCCTTCATCTGGTGAATTATTTTTTATATAAATTAATAAAAGCCATTCATCATCTAAGGCTTCATCCCATTTAACAAATATTTCTCCTGTTTCAAATCTTCTGTCTATACATCTAAAGATAGACATATGTCTTGTTATATGTCTTTTGTTTAATTGAAATACTAAACTGCTAGCACTTCTGTAAAAACTTTCGAGAGCAAACTCAATTTTCTGTCTAGCTAAAGTATATTCTTTTTCTTTTTGTAACAGTGTTTCTCTATCTTCATCTCCTTGAATTTTGACTCCTAAAGCCTCTACTCTTTCTCTAATTTTTTGATCTCTTATAATTCGATATTTTTCTTTTAATTTTTCTATTCTTTGTTGTAAGCCAGCATAATCCTCTCTCTTTTCTCTTAAGGAAATTTTTTCCAATTTCTCTAATTCTTTAACCTCTCTAACTCTAAATTTTTCAATTTGCTTATCTAATTTTAATTGTTGTAAAAATTGCTTTTGTTTTTCAGCTTGTTCAATTCTTAAAAGAGCTTGTTCTTTTCTTAAGAATAGTTTTATTTCTTTTGTTCTTTGTTTTTCCAATCTAATTTCATCTTTTAAAGCTTGTTCTTTTAATTTAACTTTTAATTCAGCCTCTTTTTGCTTTTCTTTTGCAGCTTCAATCTTTTCTAATCTTTCTTTTTCTTGTTTTTCTAATTTTAACCTTCTTGCTTCATCTTTTTTTAGAATTTTATACTGTGAAATTGTGTCTGCTATTTTATCAAAAAATGCTTGGATATATTTTTCAAAACCAAAATTTAATCTAAACTTAAATTCAGGCTTTAAAGAATTTTGAAAGTTAACTACTTTTAAAAGAAAATCTGGTTTCTTTGGTGCAATAGATTTAGATTTTTTTGAAATTTTTTTTGATTTTTTTGATTTTATTGATTTTTTTTGTTTTTTTATTTTTTTGTTTTCTTTGATTATTAATTTTTTTTACAGATTTATTTTTAATCTTTAATTTATTTGACTTTTTAGATATTTTTTTAGCTCTTTTTTTGATTTTTCTTTGATTTTTAGAAATACTTTTTTTTAATTTTTTTATCTTTTTTTTCATTTAAAGGGAGTTAGTTTCTACCAATTATTTATTGATAAATATAGTCTCTTGTGACAGGTGTAGAAGAATAATTCTTTGTTAATTGAAATTGGTATACAACTTGATCACCCCATTTAAATGCCATCTCACAACCAGCAAGATAAAATTCCCACATCCTAAAAAATCTTTCATCGAACATTTGAATTATTTTGTCTTTATTTTGAATGCAATTTTCTTTCCAATGTCTTAGTGTATGTGAGTAATGAAGTCTTAAAACCTCAATATCTGCAACAATTAAGCCTGCTTTTTCAATTGGTGTTGTTACCTCACTTAAACTGGGAGTATAGCCTCCAGGAAAAATATACTTAGTGATCCATGGATGTGGATCCCTTGGTGGATTTACTGATCCTATAGTATGAATTAATGATACTCCATCATCTTTTAAAAGTTTTTCAACTTGTGAAAAAAATTTTTTATAAAATTTTCTTCCTACATGTTCAAACATCCCAACACTGACTATTCTATCAAATTTTTCGTTGAGCTCTCTATAATCCATTAACTTAAAGTTTAATTGATTTTCTAGATTAAGTTCTTTTGCTCTTTTCTTGCAGTAATTAAATTGATTTTCTGAAAGTGTAATACCTGTTACTTCGCAGTTTGCACTTTTGGCTATATCCACTGCTAAAGAACCCCATCCACATCCGATATCTAAAACTTTTTGATTTGGTTTTATATTAAGTTTTTTTATTATATGTTGAATTTTATTATTTTGAGCAGTTTCCAATGTATCTGTTTCATTTTTAAAATATGCACATGAATATTGTCTTTTAGGATCTAAAAATAAGTCATAAAGATCATCTGAAATATCATAATGATGCGAAACATTCATCTTAGATTTTTTTATAAAATTAAAATTAGTTAAATATCTATAAGAACCTCTTAATCTATTAATCAAATAGCTAAAAAAATTTAAGTCTCCTCTTCCAAAATTCATTAAAGAAAGATCCAAAAAATCAGTTAGTGTCCCATTTTCGATAGTTATTTCACCATCTGTATATGCTTCACCAAAATATAAATCAGGATGAAATAGTAACTTATAATGAAGATTTTTATTTAAAATTTTAACTTTTATTGGGTTTTCACTTTTTGGATTTCCAATGATGTAACTTTTTGAATTAGCGTCAACTAATATAAATCCATCTTTTTTAAAAACATTATTTAAAAATCTAGCTAATTGCATTTAAGCCGCCTTAGTATTTTTTAATGAAAAATTTAATTTTTCTAAATTATTAATTAAATCCGATTCATCTTTAGTATTTAATATGCTAAGCGGTGGTAAAAGATTTTTATAATATATTTCTTTTTTACTAAAGTATGTATGTAAACCTGAAATCAAATTATATTTTTCAAATTCAGCTCTTACATCACAAAGATTTTGGTTTACCGTCTGATCTTGTCCATCATTAAAGTCATCATATACTTTTCTTGCTAATGAAGAAGTGGCATTGCATGTAGCTGTGATAATTCCTGAACAGCCTAATTGGAGTCCTTTAAATAATTTAGATTCTGATCCAGGTAAAACTGAAAAATTATCAATTTTTAATTTTTCAAAAAGATTGTAGGAACTATCTTTTACACCAATAATATTTTTTGGATATTTTTTTACTAACTCTTCAATACATTCAATACTAAACTTATAACCACAGAGTTTTTCAAAATTATATAGTACTATTTCACAATCAGAAATTACTTCTACTATTTTGCTATAAAATTCTATTACTTCTTTATCTCCATATTTATAGTAAGCAGGCGGCATAATTAAGAATCTATTAAAACCTAAAGATTTAGAAACTCTCATTAAATTAATTGTTTCACCTAAAGAATTTAAACCAGTACCTATAATATATTTTTCTTTGTGTTTGCTTGAAGTCAGATGATTTAACAAATTAATTTTTTC
>CACGLD010000032.1 GCA_902573755.1 uncultured Pelagibacteraceae bacterium | reverse complement strand
TAAAGCAAAAGAACTTGAGGCAAAAATGAAAGAAAGCCAACAAAAGATTAAGGAAATTAGAGTTGAAGGAGTTTCGGGTTCAAATTCTGTCAAGATAACTTTGGATGGGGAGGGAGAGATGCAAACAATAAAGTTATCTGATGAAATTATGAAAGAGGACAAAACCATAATCGAAGATTTAATTGTTGCAGCACATAATAGTGCTAAATCTCAACTTAAATCAAAAACAACTGAGGAAATTTCAAAAGCAACTGGAGGTTTTGGAATTCCTGGTTTTAAATGGCCTTTATAATAGATGCAAAACATCAGTGAGATAGAAGAATTAATTAAATTAATTTCAAAACTTCCAGGTTTAGGTCCCAAATCAGCAAAAAGAATTGTTTTAAAATTAATTAATAATCGTGATGAACTTGTAAAACCTATGGCAAATACATTGGCGCAAATTTATAAAAATGTAGTTAGATGCAATTCATGTGGTGCATTAAAATCAAATACAAATGGATGTCTAAATTGTGAGAATACAAAAGAAAAATTTAATAAAATTTGTGTAGTAGAGGATATTGCAGACCAATGGTCGATTGAAAATTCAAATATCTTTCAGGGCTATTTTCATATTTTAGGAGGAACAATTTCTTCAGTTGGCCAAAGAAAAGAAGATTTATTAATTAATTCATTAGTTGAAAGAGTTAATAGAGATAAAATCGAAGAGGTAATTCTTGCAACTAGTGCAACTGTTGAAGGTCAAACCACTGCATACTACATTCAAGATAGTCTAAAAAATTTAGACGTTAAAATTACTAAATTAGCACAAGGTTTACCAGTAGGAGGAGAGATTGAAAGTCTAGATGACGGGACTTTATTTTCTGCTTTTAAAAATCGATCTAATTTGGTTTCGAACTCAGATTAGATTTTTTTTTTAATCTATTTAGATGAAGTAATGGTTCAGTATAACCTGAAGGTTGTTCTTTACCTTTAAACACTAAATCACAAGCAGTTTGAAATGCTGTAGAGTTTTCATAATCACTACTCATTTTAACATATAGTGGATCATCTTTGTTCTGATCATCTACTATTTTGGCCATCTCTTTCATTATTTCCGTTACTTGTATTTTTGTTGTAATACCATGATGTATCCAGTTTGCTATATGCTGAGATGAAATCCTAAGAGTGGCCCTGTCTTCCATCAAACCTATGTTGTTAATATCTGGCACTTTAGAACAACCTACACCTTGATCGACCCATCTTACAACATACCCTAATAAAGTTTGTGCAGAATTAGAAATTTCTTTATTTATATCTTCTACAGACCAATTAGGCCTATCTGCTATTGGAATTGTTAAAAGATCATCAAGCTTAGCTGGTTCTCTATCAATTAATTTTTTTTGTTCGTTAAAAATATTTATTTCATGATAATGTAAAGCATGTAGCGCAGCTGCTGTTGGAGAAGGAACCCATGCGCAGTTTGCACCTGCTTTTAAATGTCCTGTTTTTTGCTCCATCATATCTTTCATTTTATCGGGCATTGCCCACATTCCTTTTCCAATTTGAGCTTTACCAGAAAATCCACAACTTAAACCAATATCAACATTGTTGTTTTCGTATGCAGTAATCCATTTAGATGACTTCATATCACCTTTTTTAATCATAGGACCAGCTTCCATTGATGTATGCATTTCATCACCAGTTCTATCTAAGAATCCAGTATTAATAAAAAAAACTCTATTTTTAAGACTTCTAATACATTCTTTTAAATTTGCTGATGTTCTTCTTTCTTCATCCATAATACCAATCTTACAAGTGTACTTAGGTAAATTTAGAACTTCCTCAACTTTAGAAAAAATTAAATCTGTAAACGCAGTCTCGTCTGGACCATGCATTTTAGGTTTGACAATATAAACTGATCCAGTTCTTGAATTATTTTTATTTTTAATATCATGCAGCGCGGCTGCTGTAGTTATAAATGCATCCATAATACCCTCAGGTATTTCACTTCCATCACTCAATAAAATTGAAGGGTTAGTCATTAGATGACCGACGTTTCTTACAAGTAAAAGACTTCTGCCATGTAACTTTAAACCTTTCCCATCTTTTGAGATATAGCTTCTGTGTGGATTTAATTTTCTCTCAAATAATTTTCCTTCTTTTTCAAATTTTGACTTGAGGTCTCCTTTCATTAGACCTAGCCAATTTCGATAACAAATAATTTTATCTTCTGAGTCAACGGCTGCTACACTATCTTCATTATCACAAATTGTTGACACTGCAGATTCTAATATAATATCACTTATACCTGCATGATCTTGTTGAGCAGCAAAAGCTCTTGAGTCTTTTAGAATTTCAATATGCAAATTATTATTCTTTAGAATAATTGCAGACGGATTATCGCTTTCGCCTCGGTGCCCAATAAATTTATTTTCGTCCTCCAAATCAAAAATATCGGCACCTTTTAAAATTTTTAATTTCCCATATTTTACAGCAAAACTTGTAATTTTATTCCAACTTAATCCAGCTAATGGAAAGTATTTATCTAAAAAATCTCTTCCATATTTTATAACCATTTCACCTCTTAAAGGGTCATACCGTTCAGATACGCTGTCTTCAGACTGTTCAATTACGTCTGTACCATAAAGACTATCATATAAACTCATCCACCTTGCATTAGCAGCATTTAATGCATACCTCGCATTCATGACAGGTACAACTAGCTGAGGTCCAGCTATACTTGCAATTTCTTCATCAACATTTTCAGTTTCTATTTTAAAATCAGGTCCTTCATTTTTTAAATAACCAATTTCTAATAAAAATTTTTTGTACTCATCTAAATTAAATTCTTTACTTTTATTTTTGATATGCCAATCATCTATTTTCTTCTGTAAATCTTCCCTTAATTTAATTAATTGTTTATTTTTTGGTGCTAAGTCATCAAGAGTTTTTTCTAGACCTGACCAAAAATTTTCTGAAGATACATTTGTATTTTTTAATAATTCATCATTTACGAAGTTCGATAGCTTTTCAGATACTTGAAGATTATTAATTTTAATGTATTTTTCTTGCATAGCACTTAATTCGTACCCCATCTGTATTTTTGCCTGAGAGCTTTACTCCTTCGGCGGAAATCAATCTCTTTCCAGAGTGTTATGCTTTAATCGGTCCTTTTGCCTGAGAGTTTCCGGGGTGGTTGCTCCTTCGGCGCTATAAATAGTCTCTCCCGATAATGAATTTGTATCTCTTAAATGATTTAAGTCAATTAATAAGAATTACACCTTATTTAATATCATTTTATTGCCTTTTTTGTATTTTAACCATCCGCTATAAATAAAACATGAAAAATTATCTAAATTTTGAAACAGAAATTAAAGATCTAGAAAACGAACTAGAAAAATTGAAAGATCCTTACAATCAAGAGGGATTATCAGAAGTCGATACTCAAAAAATTTCAAGCACTCAAACAGAAATAGATGAAAAATTAAAAAATATTTATTCTAATTTAGATCCTTGGCAGACTACTATGGTTGCTCGTCATGAAGATAGGCCTAAAGCAAAATTTTTTATTGATAATTTGTTTGAAGACTTTATTTCATTATCTGGGGACAGATATTATGGAGAGGATAAATCAGTATTAACTGGATTTGCAAAGTTCAATGGAAAATCTGTTTTAGTAATAGGTCAAGAAAAAGGAGAAGATTTAGATAGTAGGATTGAGAGAAATTTTGGGATGATGAGACCAGAGGGTTACAGAAAAACAATAAGATTAATGAACTTAGCAAACAAATTTAATATTCCCATAATCTCTTTTATTGATACTCCAGGAGCATATCCAGGTGTAGGAGCAGAAGAGAGAGGACAAGCCGAAGCAATTGCAAAATCAATCGAATGCTGTATGGAACTTAAAGTTCCAACAATTGCAATAATTATAGGTGAGGGTGGTTCTGGTGGAGCAATTGCTTTAGCTTCGTCAAATAAAGTCCTTATGCTAGAAAATGCAATTTATTCAGTAATATCCCCTGAGGGATGTGCAACTATTCTATGGAGAGATCCAAAAAAAATGCTTGATGCTGCAAAAGCCATGAAACTTTCAGCTAAAGATTTATTAAAATTAAAAGTTATTGATGAAATAATTGAAGAACCTTTAGGTGGTGCGCATAGAGATAGAGATATTATATTAAATAACGTGAGAGAAACTTTAACAAAAAATTTAAATTATTTTGATGAACTATCTTCTGAAGAAATAATGAATGAGAGAAAAAATAAATTTCTTAAAATTGGAAGAAACGATGGGTTTATGACTAGTACTGAGGACCTAAGCACATTAACTATTAAGAAAAATAATTTTGACAAAATTTTAAAATCAAAAAAAGCATTATCAGCTATTGCTGGTGGATTAATTATAATTTTTTTATTTCTGTTATTTATTTAAATTTATAAAGCACCATGGCAGTGCTTGAATTTTTTACCAGACCCACAGAAACAAGGTTCATTTCTTCCTATTTTTTTATTACTTAATTTTTGATTAGAAATATCATTTTGTTTATTTTCCTTATCCTTACTTGATTCGATAACAACTTTTAAGTTCATTAAAATAGTTACATAATCTAATTTTAATTTTTCAAGGAGATTTGAAAATAATTCAAATGCTTCTTTTTTATATTCAACTAAAGGATCTCTTTGACCGTAAGATCTTAAACCTATAACTTGTCTTAATTGCTCCAAATATTGGATATGAGATTTCCAATTTAAATCAATTGATTGAAGAAAAATTCTTTTTTCTATTTCTTTTGCATGATCTTCACCTAAAAGTTTAATTCGATCATTTCTTGTTTCTTGAAATTTATTAAAAATCTTTTCTCTAAAATCTTTGTCTTTTGCCTCTATTAAATTTTTAAACTCAGTTTCTTCAAAACTTTTTCCAATTATTTTCTTAGTTTTACTATTAAATTCGTTACTTTTAGGATTGGATAAATTTGAAATTTTTAACTTGATTAAATCATCAGATATCTCTTTTAAAAATTCATCTGAATAATCAAAGATATTTTTACTGCTCATTGCATTTTTTCTTTGTGAAAACACAACATGCCTTTGGTCATTAAGAACATTGTCAAATTTGATAAGTGTTTTTCTTATATCAAAATTTCTAGCTTCCACTTTCTGCTGGGCTCTTTCTAATGCTTTGTTAATCCACGGATGGTCAATGCTCTCCCCATCTTTAAGTCCAAGTTTTTCAAGCATGCTATTCATGGACTCTGATCCAAAAATTCTCATTAAATCATCCTCAAGACTAACATAAAATACAGAGCTACCTTCATCTCCCTGTCTTCCAGATCTTCCTCTGGCCTGGTTATCAACTCTTCTTGACTCCATTCTTTCTGTTCCAATTACGAATAAACCACCTAAGGATTTAATTTTATCTTTTTTTATTTTAAGTTGATCTTCTGGAATAGAACCTTTCTTGCCACCAAGTTGAATATCAACTCCTCTTCCAGATATACTTGTTGTAATAATTAATGAATTTTCCTTTCCTGCATTTGCAATTATTTCGGCTTCATTTTCATGATTTTTCGCATTTAAAACTACATGTTTAATATTTTTTTGATTTAATAAATTTGAATAGACTTCAGACTTGTTAATGCTTGAGGTAAATACCAAGATAGGTTGACCTAATTTACTTCTTTCAATTATTTTTTCTATAATGGCATCATTCTTTTCTTTTTCTGTCCTAAAAATTAAATCATTAAAATCCTTTCGGATCATTTCTTTGTTTGTTGGAATTACAACAACAGGTAGATTATAAATTTCAAAAAACTCTTCAGATTCTGTAGCAGCTGTACCAGTGCAACCTGATATTTTTTTATAAAGTTTAAAATAATTTTGATAAGTTATTGAAGCTAAGGTGTGGTTTTCAGCCTGTATTTGAATTTTTTCTTTGGCTTCTAATGCTTGATGCAAACCATCTCCAAAACGTCTGCCTTCCAAAATTCTTCCTGTAAGTTCATCAATAATTTTTAGACTTCCATCTTTAACAATATAGTCCTTACCTTTTTCAAATAAATGATTTGCTCGCAAAGCTTGATTTACGTGGTGAACTAAATGTAAATTTTCTGGATCATAAAAATTATTGTTTTTTAATATACCAGCGTTAGAAAAAAGTTTTTCAACATTGTTTATTCCCTCATTTGTCAATAAAACACTTTTTTCTTTTTCATCTATTTCAAAGTCTTTATTATTTAAAATTTTAATTAGTTTATCAATTGCTAGATATTGGGAAGTTTTATCTTCAGCTGCTCCAGAAATTATTAAAGGTGTTCGTGCCTCATCAATTAAACATGAATCTATTTCATCTACTATTGAAAAATTATGATCTCTCTGAACCATTTGCTCTTCAGAAAATTTCATATTGTCCCTTAAGTAATCAAAACCTAATTCACTATTTGTTGCATAAGTAACATCACAATTATAATTTTTTTTACGTTCAGGGTCATCTTGATAGTTGTTAATAAATCCCGATGAAAGACCAAGAAAATTATAAATTTGTCCCATTTCAATCGAGTCTCTTTTTGCAAGATAATCATTTACAGTTACTATATGAACACCTTTACCGCTCAATGCATTTAAATATGCAGCAAGTGTTATGGTTAAAGTTTTTCCTTCTCCAGTTCTCATTTCAGCAATTTTGCCCTCATGTAAAGCTACACCTCCAATCAACTGAACGTTAAAGTGTCTTTCGTTTCGTGTTCGTTTGGCAGCCTCTCTGACTAAAGCAAAAGCTTCTGGAAGTAATTCTTCCAAAGATTTTCCATTATTTATCTGATTTTTAAATTCACCAGTTTTTTTTGGGAAGTCGGCGTCATTTAAATTTTTAAAATCTTCCTCATGTAAGTTTATTTTTTCAACAATTTTAGCAATTCTATCTAGCTCTTTTTGATTACCAGATTTGATAAATTTTGTTATTAAATTTAATGGGTT
>CACGLD010000031.1 GCA_902573755.1 uncultured Pelagibacteraceae bacterium | reverse complement strand
TTCAGATTTTAAGAATTCATGATGTTAATGAAGTTAAGCAAGGTATTAAAGTTTTTAACGAGATAATCAAAAATTAATGACAAAAAAATATTTTGGAACAGATGGAGTAAGAGGGGCAGTTAATAGCAAATATATAAATGGAGATATGTTCTTTAAATTCGGACTTGCTAGTGGAACATACTTTAAATCACAAAAAAAAAGAAAACAAACAGCAATAATTGCAAAAGATACGAGATTGTCAGGATATACACTTGAGCCAGCTCTTGTTTCAGGTTTGACTTCAGCTGGTATGCATGTTTTTACCCTTGGACCCTTACCAACTAATGGGTTGGCCATGTTAACAAAAGAAATGAAGGCTAATATGGGTATAATGATCACTGCCTCTCACAATCCACATTTTGACAATGGTTTAAAATTGTTTGGTCCTGATGGAATGAAATTATCAGATAAAATAGAAAAAAAAATTGAGGGACTTATAGATAAGAAAATCTCAAAAAATCTTTCACATTCTGAAAAATTAGGAAGAGTTAAAAGATTAGAAACAGGTACCAAAAAATATATTAAAATATTAAAAAAAAATTTTACTAAAGACTTCAATTTAAGAGGACTAAGAATAGTAATTGATTGTGCAAATGGTGCTGGTTATAAGGCAGGCCCTGAATTATTGAAATCATTAGGAGCTAAAGTCATAGCAATAGGAATTAAACCAAATGGTTTAAACATTAATAAAAAATGTGGATCAACTTTTCCAAGAAAAATAAGATCTGCTGTAAAAAAATATAAAGCACATATTGGAATATCTTTAGATGGGGATGCTGATAGAATTATAATGTGTGATGAAAAAAGCAATATAATAGATGGAGATCAAATTATAGCTGCTTTAGCAACAAGATGGAAAAACAAAAAAATGTTAAAAGGGGGAGTTGTTGGAACATTAATGTCAAATTATGGGTTAGAAAAATATTTTAAATCAAAAGGAATAAAATTTTTAAGGGCAAATGTTGGAGATAGATATGTTAAAGAAAAAATGCAGAAATATAATTTTAATTTAGGTGGTGAACAATCGGGACATATTATTTTAGGTAAATTTGCAACTACAGGAGATGGTTTGCTAGTAGCTTTAGAAGCTCTTTTTGCTTTAAGAAAGGGAAAAAAGGCAAGTGAATTTTTTGATCAATTTAAGAAAACACCTCAGTTTTTAGAAAATATCGAAGTTAAAGATAAAAATATAATTAATAAACCAGAGATAAAAAAAATTATAAAACATGCAGATAAATTAATCAAAGGTAATGGAAGAATTTTAGTAAGAAAATCAGGAACAGAATCTAAAATAAGAGTAATGGGAGAAAGCGAAAATAAAGCTCTTTTATACAAATGTGTAAATATGATTACAAAAAAAATAAAAATAAATTGAAACCAAAGTCCAAAATTTTAATTATTGCAGGATCTGATTCATCTGGTGGAGCAGGGATTCAAGCTGATATAAAAACTGTTACTGCTCTAGGTTCTTATGCAATGACAGCAATAACAGCAGTTACTTCTCAAAATACCACAGGTGTAAAATCAATTGTTGGAATTAATCCAAAAGAAATTTTTAATCAAATTATTTATAGTTGCAAAGATATAAGGCCTGATGCAATAAAAATTGGTATGCTACATTCTTCAGAGGTTATTAGAATGGTACTGAAAGCTCTGGATGTAATTAAAGTTAAAAAAATCGTATTAGATCCAGTTATGGTTGCTAAAGGAGGGGCTAAACTTATAGATAGTAAAGCTATTCAATTATTAAAATTAAAACTAATTAAAAAAGTATCACTAATTACCCCCAATATTCCAGAGGCAGAAATTTTGACTAAAACAAAAATTATAACAAAAGCGGATATGATTTTTGCTGCTAATAAACTTATAGGATTAGGAGCCAAAAATGTACTTATAAAAGGTGGTCATTTAAAACATAAAAATGTAATAGATATTTTAATAAACAAAAAAGACATAAAGATCTTCAAAAGCGAGCGTCACAAAACAAAGAATACCCATGGTACAGGTTGTACATTATCTAGCTCTGCTACAACTTTTTTATCATGTGGAAAAACAGTAAAGAAATCTTGTGAGCTTGGAATTAAGTATGTAAATTCTGCAATTAAATCAAACCCGAAATATGGAAAAGGTCATGGCCCAATTAACCATCTCACTTCCTTTAAAGTAAACAGAAAATTTAAATAATGAAAAACATAGTTGTTGTTGGATCTCAATGGGGTGACGAAGGTAAAGGAAAAATTGTTGATTGGTTATCTGAACAGGCTGATGTAGTAATAAGATTCCAAGGAGGTCACAATGCTGGTCATACTTTAGTAATTGATGGTGTTACTTATAAATTGAGATTATTGCCATCTGGAATAGTTAGAAAAGGCAAAACATCAATTATTGGCAATGGAGTTGTCGTAGATCCATGGGCTTTATTAGAGGAAATAGAAGAAATAAAATCTAAAGGTGTAGAAGTAAATGTAAATAATTTTATTATTTCGGAGTCCGCAAATTTAATTTTGCCTTTTCATAGAGAAATGGATGAGATTAGAGAGGATGCAGCAGGAAAAAGCAAAATAGGAACTACAAGACGTGGAATTGGACCAGCATATGAAGATAAAGTTGGAAGAAGATCTATAAGAGTTATGGATCTAAGATCTGAAAAAAATTTAGATCAAAGACTCGACTCTGTACTAGTTCATCATAATGCAATTAGAAAAGGCCTAGGAAAAAAAATTTTTGAAAAAGATCAGCTTAAATCTGATTTGCTCAAAATAGCACCTAAAATATTAGAATTTTCTCAGCCAGTTTGGCTAAAGATTGATCAATTTAAAAAACAAAAAAAGAGAATTTTATTCGAAGGAGCCCAAGGTATTTTACTTGATGTTGATCATGGGACTTATCCTTTTGTAACTTCATCTAATACTGTTGCCTCAAGCGCAGCTACAGGAACTGGTTGTGGCCCTAATTCGATTAATTATGTTCTTGGAATTACAAAAGCTTATACAACAAGAGTTGGGGAAGGTCCTTTTCCTACAGAGTTAACAGATGATGTTGGTGAACTTTTAGGAACACGTGGAAAAGAATTTGGAACTGTTACAAGTAGAAAAAGAAGATGCGGATGGTTTGATGGTGTTTTGGTAAGACAAACTATTAAAGTTTCTGGGATTGATGGTATCGCTTTAACGAAATTAGATGTACTAGATGAATTAGATGAAATTAAAATGTGTGTTGCTTATGAGCTTGATGGTAAAAAATTAGATTATTTACCTGCTGCTGTAGAAGATCAAATAAAAATAAAACCAATTTATGAAACTTTTCCAGGTTGGAAAGTTTCTACAAACGGGGTTAAAAATCTGGATTCATTACCTGAAAATGCAAAAAAATATATTTTTGCTGTTGAAGATTTTATTGGTGCAAAAGTATCAAGTATCTCAACTAGTCCAGAAAGAGATGATACTATTTTAATTGAAAACCCTTTTGAAGTTTAGTTTGCTGGTAAAAGATTTTTTGATTTAGCTAATAGAAGCATATGCTTTTGGAGTTTTTCAAATGCTTTATTTTCTATTTGTCTAACTCTTTCTCTGCTAATTTTATATTTTTTACTTAAATCTTCTAGTGTAGTTGGGTCATCATTTAGTCTTCTTGAGTATAAAATTTCTCTTTCTCTATCGTTAAGAACTTTAATAGAGTCTTTTAATAAATCTTTTCTTTGTTCCATTTCCTCGTGGTGAGCAAATTTTAAGTCATGATCAAGATCTTTATCAACCAACCAGTCTTGCCATTCATCGCCATCTTCACCAACTTGAGCATTTAGTGAGAATTCCTTACCAGAAAGTCTTCTATTCATTGAAACGACTTCTTCTTTACTTACATCGAGCTTATTAGCTATATGATCAACGTGTTCATCTCTTAAGTCACCTTCAGTTTCTGGAGAAATTTGATTTTTAATTTTCTTTAGATTAAAAAATAATTTTTTTTGAGCAGTAGTAGTTCCAATTTTGACAAGACTCCAAGATCTTAAAATATATTCTTGAATAGAAGCTTTAATCCACCACATTGCATAAGTTGCCAATCTAAAACCTTTTTCTGGTTCAAATTTCTTAACAGCTTGCATTAGACCCACATTTCCCTCTGAAATCATTTCATTAATAGGCAAACCATATCCTTTATAACCCATAGCAATCTTTGCAACTAATCTTAAGTGACTAGTGACTAGTTTTTCCGCAGCTTTAATATTACCAGTCGTTTTCCAGTTCTTTGCTAGCATATACTCCTCTTCTGCGGCTAACATCGGAAATTTTTTAATCTGCTCTAAATATGCAGATAGTCCACCTTCATTAGAAAGGGTTGGCAGATTGTTGCTTATTGTTGTGCTCATAGCAGTGTTTATTTAATTAATTATAGATAATTTTCAATAATTTATTCTACAGTGTTTCTAAGCATTTTTAGAATATTATTTAAATCTTGTGGCAAAAGTGAGGAAAAAATCATCTCTTTCTTAGTACGTGGATGTATAAATCCTAAAGTTTTTGCATGCAGGAATTGTCTATTTAATTTAGTAATTGAATTTTGGATATCAAAATCAATATTTTTTAATTTTTTATATTTTTTTTTATATTTGTCATCCCCAACTAGACTATTACCTTTAAAGCTCATATGAACTCTTATCTGATGTGTTCTTCCCGTTTCTAATTTACATTCAACTAAACTTAATGTTGGTGTTTTTTGATTTTCAAAAATTTCAAGTGTTTTATAATTTGTTATAGCTTTCTTGCCTTTAGAACTACTAACTTCCATTAGTTGTCTATTTTTTGAACTACGAGTTATAAATGTTTCAATCCTTCCTGAGGAGGGTCTTAATTTTCCCCATATTAAAAGTTGGTACTCTCTTATAATTGTATGATCACTAAATTGTTTTGATAAATTTTCATGAGTTTCATTGTTTTTTGCAATTACAACTAAACCAGATGTGTTTTTATCAATTCTATGAACAATACCAGGTCTTAACTCGTCACCTATATTTGATAAAGAATCCTTGTCATAATGCATCAATGCATTAACAATTGTCTTATCATAATTTCCAGCTCCTGGATGCATGATTATTCCGGCAGGTTTATTAATTACTAATAGATCATCATCTTCATATATTATTTCTAATTTAAATTCGTAAGGTTTAAGGGATGCTATTTCAGGCTCTGGAATCTTAAGATTTATAGTATCACCAATTGAGACTTTTTTTGACGGACTTTTAATTATTTCATTATTTAGTGTTAACTTTTCTTTTAAAATTAAATTTTTAATCCTAGTTCTACTAATTAATTCCTCTCTTTTATTAATTAAAACATCAACCCTTAAATTCTTCTCATTCTCTTTGACTATAAAATTAATGTTTTTTTCCATAAAATATAATATTAATACTATATGCGCTTGTAGCTCAACTGGATAGAGCGCCTGACTTCGGATCAGGAGGTTCTGGGTTCGACTCCTAGCAGGCGCACCAATTTATTCTCCCATGTTTATCAAAGTTCCTTTTTCTCTTGCTTTATCGAAAGAGTAATAAAATACGGATATTGATAAAATTAAATAAAACCCATTAAGATAGACTGCATTTATTATATTTTCATAATTGACTGTTCCATTAACTAAAATATTTCTAGTCTCCTCAAAAATATATACTAATGGCAATGCGAAAGCGATTGATTGGAATATTTCTGGCAATATTTCAACTGGGTAGTATATACAGCCAAAAGGTGCTAACAAAAACATGGTAGACCATGCAATATTTTCAAAAGATGGACCAAATCTTAATAATCCTGCTGACACAAGTAGACCAAGCGTAATTCCAAATAAATATAAACTCAAGAAAAGAAAAGCCAAAGGAAGACCAAGTTTTAACAATGAAATTCCAAACAATGGAGAAGTTAACAATATTGCTGGTATTAAACCAATTAAAGCTCTAATTAAAGCTGTTAAAACTAAAGAGATAATTATCTCACTAATTTTCATAGGAGCAATAAATAGGTTTGTAAAGTTTCTGCTCCAAATTTCCTCCAAAAACAACATATTAAAGCCAATACTGGTTCTAAATAAAAAATCATAAAGAATTGCACATGAAAGAATAACTCCTACCGCACCACTGTAGTAAGTGCTATGAGCTGAAAAAAAATTAGAAATAAATCCCCAGAGAGTAATTTGAATTGAAGGCCAATAAATTAAATCTAATATTCTTGGAAATGATCTAGTTATTAAATAAAAGTGTCTTAAAAAAAGACCATAAATTCTTATTAAATTCATTTTTATTTTCTCGCAATTTCTAAAAATACTTCTTCTAAATTTCTTCTTCCATACTTTGTTATTAACTCTTCAGGAGTTCCTCTATCCACTATTAAACCATCTTTCATCATTAAAACAGAACTACATAATCTTTTTACTTCTTCCATATTATGAGAGGCAAGCAAAACTGATATTTTTTTTTCCTTTTTGTATTCTTCTAAAAACGATCTTACAAAATCACCAGTTTCAGGATCTAATGAAGCAGTGGGTTCATCCAACAAAAGTACCGTTGGATCATTTATTAAAGCTTTAGCAAGACTTACCCTGTTTTTTTGTCCAGAAGAAAGTTCTCCTGTAATTTTGTTTAAAAGGTCTTTTAATCTAAGTTTATTTGCAAGGTGATCTATTCGGTCATTTAAATTTTGAATATTATATAATTTTCCATAAACAATTAAATTTTGTTTAACTTTAAGTTTTTTAGGTAATTCAATATATGGTGAAATAAAATTCATTTTGTGAAGAAGTGAGATTTTGTTTTTTTCAATATTTTCTCCATTGATTAAAACCTCACCACTACTTGGTTTTAATAATCCTAAAATCATTCCAATGGTTGTAGTTTTTCCACATCCATTAGGTCCCAATAAACCAACCATTTCATTTTCATTAATTTTAAAATTTATATTAGTTACTGCTACTTTATCTTTATATTTTTTTGATAGATTTATTACTTCAATAGAATTTGTCATCAATATTTAGAGGCTCTCTTTAATCTATCATTAATTGTTTTGCCAAGACCTTTGTTTGGTATCTTTTCGACTGCAATCTTTTTAAAACCATCGTTTTTAATTTTTCTTAAAGTTGAATATAAATTCTTTGCAGCTTCATCTATATTTTTCATTTTGGATAAATAATAATAGTTTTTTAATTTTGATTTTCTTTTTTTAATTAATAAATAAGCCTCATCTTTTTTTGGTTTTTTTAACATTGACTCTTAAAGGTATCCCGGGTGAGTAATGTAACGGAAAT
>CACGLD010000030.1 GCA_902573755.1 uncultured Pelagibacteraceae bacterium | reverse complement strand
TTTTTGAGTATCTAACAACAAAATACAAAGATAGCGTGGCTCACATTATAACATTTGGTAAATTAAAAGCCCGAATGGTAATTAGAGACGTTGGAAGAGTTTTAGGTTTAGCATATGGATTTGTTGACAGTATATCAAAAATGATACCTTTCGATCCGTCTAGACCACAAAATTTAACTCAGTGCATTGCAGGAGAGCCAAGATTACAAAAACTTATTAATGATGATCCAAGAGTAAAGAAACTTACTGATCTCTCACTAAAATTAGAAGGTCTAAATAGAAATGTTGCCACACATGCGGCTGGAGTAGTAATAGCAGATAAAAAACTCACTGAAGTTGTTCCTTTATATAAAGATGTTTCTGCAGATCTATTATTGCCATCTACACAATATGATATGTACTCTGCGGAAAATGCAGGTTTAGTAAAATTCGACTTTTTGGGCTTAAAAACACTTACTGTAATTAACAATACTCAGAAACTTGTAAGAAAAAATATTAAAGATTTTCATATAGATAAAATTAGTTACGAAGATCAAAAAGTTTTTGATTTAATGTCTACAGGTAAAACAGTTGGCTTATTCCAAATCGAAAGTACAGGTATGAGAGAAGCTTTAATTCAAATGAAACCAAATCATATTGAAGACATTATTGCCCTAGTTGCTTTGTATAGACCAGGCCCAATGAGCAATATTCCAATATATAATGACTGTAAACATGGAAAACAAAAACCAGATTATTTACATCCACTTCTAGAAGATATTTTAAAACCAACTTATGGCGTAATTATTTATCAAGAACAGGTAATGCAGATTGCACAAAAATTGTCAGGATTTACAGCAGGACAAGCAGACCTTTTGAGAAGAGCTATGGGTAAAAAAAAAAGAGCAGAACTTGAAAAACAGAAACAAGGGTTTATTGCTGGAGCGGTTAAAAATGGAATAGCAAAAGATGTTGCTGCTGGAATTTTTTTAAAAATAGAACCATTTGCAGAATATGGCTTTAATAAAAGTCACGCTGCTGCGTACGCAATTATTTCTTACCAAACTGCATTTTTAAAAACATATTATCCAAAAGAGTTTATCGCAGCATCAATGACTATGGATATATCTAATCAAAATAAGTTAAGTGAGTTTTATGAAGAATTAAAAAGATTAAATGTTGAAGTTATCCGTCCAGATATAAACGAATGTTTTGCTGATTTTAGAACAATTGATGATAAATTTTATTATGCATTGGGAGGAATTAAAGCTGTAGGTTATGAGGCAATATCAAATATAGTACAAGAAAGAAATTTAAATGGAAAATTCAAGTCAATTCATGATTTTATAAATAGAGTAAACCCAAAAGATATAAACAAACTTCAATTAGAAGGTTTAGTTAAAGCAGGTGCTTTTGACAAATTAAACTTAAACAGACAAGCTTTATATGATTCAATTCCATCTATAATTGTTAAAAATAAAAATATATTCGATAACAAATCTGCTAATCAGATTGATTTATTCTCAGAAGATGAAAGTGTGCAGGATGATATTTTAATTAAAACTAAAGATTGGAAATTTGAAGAAAGATTATCTAAAGAATTTGAAGCTGTAGGTTTTTTTATTTCAGATCATCCGTTAAATCAATTTACAGAGATTTTTAATGATTATAAAATAACAGATTATTCAAATTTTATTTCAAAAGAAGATTTAAAAGACTCCAACATAGCCGCAACGCTGCTGAAGGTTCAAGAAAGAAAAACTGCAAAAGGAAATTCTTATGCAGTCTTAAAATTAACAGACTTATCAAGCGTATTTGAACTTTTTATCTTCTCAGATGTCTTAGAATTAAATAGAGAAATTTTGAAAGAAGGAAGCTCTCTTATTTTAACATTATTTAAAAATGTTTCTAATGATGAAAATCGGTTAACTAGAATTAATGTACAAAAAATAGCTTCACTTAAAGATTTATTTAATAGTCCTATAAACGAGGTTTCATTTAAATTAAAATATGATGAACAAATTGAAAAAATATCTACAATTTTGAAAGAAGAAGGTAAAACTCTCGTAAATATTAATTTAGTTAATGGTGATAATATCCTTAATTTTAAATTAAAAAATTCACGTAAATTGGACAGAAAATCTTTAAATCTTTTAAGAAATCAAGATATTCAGGCAAAAATTAACTAAATTACCACTTGTTAAACATGGTAATTATTTGTAAATACTTCGTAAATTAAATTAACACGCACACAGTTGTTGGTTTTATACCTCCGGTCCTTAATTGGAAATTACTGTGGTGGCTTAACCGGGAATAAATATGAAAATACCTAACGTAACAATACAACAATTATTAGAAGCTGGAGTTCATCTTGGACACAAAACTTTAAGATGGAATCCAAAAATGAAAAAATATATTTTTGGAAAAAGAGACTCTATTCACATTATAGACCTAACCCAAACACTTGAGTTAACAAAAGTCGCTTTAGAAAAAGTTTATGAAACTATTTCAAATAATGGAAAAATTTTATTTGTATCAACAAAAAAACAAGCATCTGAAGCTATAGCTGAGGTGGCAAAAGAAACAGATCAATATTTTGTTAATTATAGATGGTTAGGTGGAATGTTAACTAATTGGGGCACAATTTCAAACTCAATCAAAAAATTAAAAAAATTAGAAACTGATTTGTCATCAGAGAATAGAGGTTTTACAAAAAAAGAACTTTTAAAAATGAGCGTTAAAAAAGATAAACTACAAAGATCCTTGGGTGGTATAGCTGAAATGAAAAAAGTTCCAGATTTAGTATTTGTAATAGATACAAACTACGAATCTTTAGCTATCGCAGAGTCTACTAAACTAGGCATTCCTATAATTGCTATATTAGATAGCAATTCTAATCCAGATAATATTGATTATCCAATTCCTGGCAATGATGACGCAAGAAGAGCAATTGATCTTTATTGTAATTTAATCAAAGAAACTATCAATAGTGCTAAAAGTTCTATCCCAGTAGCAGAGTCAAAAAAAGTTAGAGCTAATGATGTTAAAAATGAAGAGAAAACAAAAACTATTCAAGAATTAGATAGAGAAAAATTAGAAAACAAATTTTCTAAAAATGATAAGGAGAAATTAAACTAATGAGTGATATAGATAAAGTAAAGAAACTTAGAGAGGCTACTGGAGCTGGTTTTAAAGATTGCAACTTGGCTATTAAAGAATCTAATGGGGATTTAGACAAAGCAGTTGAAATTTTAAGAGTTAAGGGAATTTCAAAAGCCTCAAAAAAAATGTCTAGAGATGCAAAGGAAGGTGTTGTTGTAGTTAGTGGAGACAACAAAAAAACTTCTGTGATTGAGATAAATTGTGAAACAGACTTTGTTGCTAAAAATGATGATTTTATTAATTTTGTTAAAGAATTAAGTGAATTAAACAATGAAAATAATTCAAATATTGAAGAATTAAAAGTAGCTAAAATGAAAAATAATCAAACCGTTGAAGATAATTTGGTTGCTTTGATTGCTAAAATTGGTGAAAAAATTACGATTGGAAAAGCCAAAACAATTCAAAATTCTAATGGTGTAAATAATCATTATTTACACACAGTTGTAAAAGATAATGTTGCAAAACTAGCTGTGATGGTTTCATTGGATACAAATGATAATTCAGATACAGTGAAAACATTTAGTAAACAATTATCAATGCATATCGCTGCATCAAATCCACTAGCTTTAGAGTCTAGTTCTATAGATCAGGCAGTTATTGATAAAGAACAAGAATTGGTTACTGAAGAGTTGAAAAATTCAGGAAAGCCAGAGGATATTGCAAAAAAAATTAGCTTAGGTAAAATGAACAAATTTAAAGAGGAAAATGCTCTTTTGACTCAGGCTTGGGTGATGGAGCCTAAGAAAAAAGTTCAAGATGTTTTGAAAGAACTTTCTATAGCTGATTTAAAGATTAAAGAGTTTTATAGAATTAAAATTGGAGATTAAATGTTTGATGAGAAATCGTACAACCTTAAAATGGATAAAGCCATTGAGGTATTCTCAAAAGAATTATCATCTCTACGAACTGGCAGAGCTAATGCGTCAATGTTAGATTTGATAAAGGTTGATGTATACGGTCAGCAAATGCCAATCAATCAGGTTGGTAGTATAACAACACCAGAACCAAGAATGATTAATATTCAGGTTTGGGATGCAAACAACGTTCCCTTAGTTGATGCTTCAATTAAGAAATCTGATTTAGGATTAAATCCTCAAATTGACGGTCAACTTATTAGACTACCTGTTCCTGAGTTAAATGAGGAAAGAAGAACAGAGCTTAAAAAATTAATTAAGTCGATTGGTGAAAAATGTAAAGTTTCAATAAGAAATATACGTAGAGAAGCAAATGAAGATCTAAAGAAACTTTTAAAATCAAAAGAAATTAGCGAAGATGAAGAGAAATCAAATGAAAAAAAAGTCCAAACAATAACAGATAATCATATTAAATCAGTTGATGATAAAGTTGCTTCAAAAGAAAAAGAAATAATGACAATATGAACCCTTTAAATCACGTTGCCATTATCATGGATGGTAATGGAAGATGGGGCCTGAAATATAAAAAATCCAGAAATGCTGGTCACAAGGCTGGTCTGAGAACAGTAGAAAAAATAATAAAAGAATCTATTAATAAAAAGCTTAAATATTTAACATTATACGCTTTCTCAACTGAAAACTGGAAAAGACCTAAGCAAGAAATTAATTTTCTATTTAGTTTATTAGAAAATTTTTTAATAAATAAATTAGATAAATTACATAAAAAGAACATTAAATTAAAAATAATTGGTATTAAAAATTTTTCATCGAAACTTAATAAATTACTGATTAAAGCTGAAAAAAAAACTGATAAAAATTCAAAACTTCAAATTAATTTAGCTCTAAACTATGGCTCAAAAATTGAGATAATTAATGCTATAAAAAAATTAAATAAAAGTAAAAAAAAAATAACAGAAAAAAATTTAACTAATTTTTTTCAAACAAAAGATATTCCAGATCCAGATTTGTTGATTAGAACAGGAAATACTAAGAGATTAAGCAATTTTCTTTTATGGCAGCTAGCGTACTCTGAAATTTTTTTTGAAAAGAAACTTTGGCCAGCTTTTACAGAGAGAGATTTTAACAAAATAATTAAAGAATTTAAAAAAATAAAAAGAAATTTTGGAAATATTTAATGAATAATTTAACTCAGAGAATTTTAAGCTCAATAATATTATTGCCACTTGTATTTTATATTATTATCCAAGGATCAAATTTTTTATTATTTTTTACACTTATTTGTTTATTTATAGCTTGTTTTGAATGGCATAAGATGACTAAAAAGATTTATCTTAAGATTTTTGGATTTATTTTTTTGACTATTTCTTTGCACACATTTTATAAGATTTCACTAGTTCCTAATGAAGTTTTTTTTGTAATTTTGATATGTGTTTCAACAGATATTGGGGGATATGTTTTTGGGAAGTTGTTGAAGGGACCGAAATTAACAAAAATAAGTCCAAATAAAACTTATTCAGGAATGATTGGTGGATACTTTTTGGCAATAATGATCTCAATTGTTGCCATTAATTTTACAAATATTAATGTTTCTTTTTTCAATTTTTTTACAATAGTTATTTTGATATCAACTGTAAGTCAGTTAGGTGATATATCTATTTCATATTTTAAAAGATTATCAAAAATAAAAAATACTGGAAAATTGATTCCAGGACATGGTGGTCTACTCGATAGAATAGATGGAATGATTTTTGCTTTTCCAGTTTATTATCTGTTTTCATTAATGGACTATATGATTATATGAAAAAAAAAATTGCTATTTTAGGCTCCACAGGATCAATCGGAAAAACTTTGTTAAGTATAATTGAAAAAGATAAAAAGAACTGCGAAATAATTCTTTTAAGTGCTAACAAAGATTACAGAACTCTCTTACAACAAGCAATAAAATTTAAAGTTAAAAATATTATTGTAAATGACAAACATGCTTATCAGGTAATTAAAGAAAAAAAAATTCATTCAAATATAAGAATTTTTAATTCTTTTGAAAATTTAAATAAAATATTTAACCAAAAAATAGATTATACAATGAATTCAATAGTAGGCATAGATGGCTTAAATCCTACTTTAAAAATTATTAAATATTCAAAAAGAATTGCGATAGCTAATAAAGAATCAATTATTTGTGGATGGAATCTTATTGCAAAAGAATTAAAAAAAAATAGTACAGAATTTATTCCTGTTGACTCAGAGCATTTTTCTTTATGGTATGGTTTAAAGAATTTAAATCCCAAAAGTATTGAGAAAATTTATATTACAGCTTCAGGTGGACCATTTAATCATACACCCCTTAATCATTTTAAACATATCACAATTCAAAACGCACTAAAGCATCCCAATTGGAAAATGGGAAAAAAAATTTCAATTGATTCAGCAACTATGATAAATAAAGTGTACGAGGTCATTGAAGCTAAAAATATCTTTGATATTCCATATAAAAAGATTGAAATAATAGTTCATCCAAAATCTTATGCACATTGTTTATTAAAATTTGATAACGGTTTATTAAAAATAATTTTTCATGAAACGACTATGAAAATTCCAATTTTCAACACACTTTATTTTAATACTAATAAAAAAATTCAATCCAAAAAAATTGATTTGCAAAAGTTAAATAAGCTAAACTTACAAAGTGTTAACTTAAAACGATTTCCAATTGTAAAAATATTAAAATTATTACCAAACAAAATTTCACTTTATGAAACTGTGATTGTTTCGGCAAATGATTATTTAGTGGAATTATTTTTAAATAAAAAAATAAAATTTACAGATATTCAAAAGAAATTATTTAAAATAATTAAATCCAAAGAATTTTTAAAACTAAAAAAAAAAATACCTAATAACGTAAAAGATATAGTTGAATTAAACAAATATGTTCGTTCAAAAATTCAAAAAAAAGTGTATAAATCCTTAAATGATTAATAAAGTTTTAAGATCAATTACAGTTTTCATAATCGCTTTTTTTTACATCTGCTCTCCTGTTAACAGTGAGACTGTTAAAAATATTGAAATATTAGGTAACGAAAGAATTGCAGATGAAACAATATTAATGTTTTCAAAAACTAAAGTTGGATCTGAAATTGATGAACAAGTAGTGAATGAAATACTTAAAAATTTATATGATACAAATTTTTTTAAAAATGTATCAGTAATTATAAAAAATAATAAACTTTCAATTACAGTTGATGAAAACCCAATAATAGAAACTATTTTATATAAAGGAGTTAAATCAAATGAACTTAAAGGAAAGATTATTAGTGATTTAAAATTAAAACCCAGATCATCATACAATGAAGTTTTACTTAAAAAAGATAAAGAGAAAATG
>CACGLD010000029.1 GCA_902573755.1 uncultured Pelagibacteraceae bacterium | reverse complement strand
TCAGAAAATTTTTTATCTTCTCTATAATAAATTGCATGAGTTGCTCGAGACATATTTTCTTGACCACCTGCAATGACTATTTTATTTTCTCCTAAACTTATTGATTGATATCCTGAAACAACAGATCTTAATCCTGATCCACAAACCTGATTAACAATATGAGCAGGTTTAGAAACCGGTACTCCTGCACCGATTGAAGCTTGTCTAGCAGGGTTTTGACCAAGTCCAGAAGTTAAAACGTGCCCCATAATTACTTCATCAATCTCCTCTAAATCTAGTTTTGATTTATAAATAACCTCTTTAATTGCTATTGATCCTAATTTTGATGCACTTAGATTTTTTAACGAACCTTTATATCTTCCAATTGGAGTTCTTAGTGCTGAAGTAATAACAACATCGCTAGAATTTTTGCTCATAAAGTAATTAACATAATATTTTATAAGTTAAATTACATCAAAAACTTTGATATATGGGATATATTATTAAAAAGGACCGCTGGCCAAATTGGATAAGGCGCTCGGCTACGAACCGGGAGATTCCAGATTCGAGTTCTGGGCGGTCCACCAAAAGGAAATAAAAATGTTTAATTGGATTTTAAAAGCATCTTTACAGAAATCAGTAATTTATTTTTTTATAATTATTTTAATTATTTTATTAATTTTAACTTTTGTATTATAAAAAATCATGAGCAATGAATTTGAGCAAATAAGTATTAAACCTGGATTCATGAAACACAATGGAGGTGTTTTATTTAGATCTATTTCAGAGAATGAATACGAATTTAAATCTATAATTAATGAAAATCATTTAAATGCTGCAGGAATAACTCATGGAGGTTATTTGTCTGCTTTAATAGATGCTGGAGCGGGAACAGCAGCACATCGAGCCGCAGATAATGCACCCTGTGTAACTATTTCTTTAGATATAAAATTTATAGGTGCTTCAAAAATTGGAGATGAAATTATTGGACATACAAAAATTTTAAAAAAAACAAATACTCTTATCTTTTTATTTTGTGAGCTAAAGTGTAATGATAAAATAATTACTTCAGCATCTGGAGTATGGAAAATTTTAAAAATAAAGCCCTCTAATTTAGGACCTGGTGGGTAATTTTACTCTTTTCTTTTTAAGTTAAAATAGCCGAATACTACTAACAATAGTATTGCTATGGGATAAACAATATTTTTTGATGGTCTGTCTGAATTTTCAATTTTAAATTCACTTATATAGTCTCCCATTTCAAAACCACTTTTTTTTGCTTCTCCGTTCCATTTCAAATTATCAATAATAATTTTATCATCTTCTTTTAATAATGTAATTCCATAGTCCTCTAAAGTAAATTTATCCTCAAAAGTATTTTTTGATATCACAAATAACTTATATCTTTCTCCATATAAACTAGGCCTTGTTATTTTAATTTGAATTTCTTTTGTTGAGTCTAATTTTATTAAATTAATTTTAGTAATATCTTCATAATTATATTTTGGATAAAATTTATTTAAAACAAAATCAGGTGATAACAAAGAAATAGAAATAACTAAAAAAATGATTATTTCATACCATTTAAGTTTGTTAACAAACCAGCCTTGAGTGGCTGAAGTAAAAACTAAAATTCCAATTAAAGAAGTTATAATTACAATTAATCCATGCCAAATATTTTCAATACCAATAAGTAAAAGTTCATGATTAAATAAAAATACAATCGGCAAAATTCCTGTTCTTAAACTATACCAAAAAGCTTGCACTCCTGTTCTTAAAGGATCTCCACCGGATATTCCTGCAGCTGCATAAGAGGCAAGTCCCACTGGTGGAGTTACATCAGCCATTAAGCCAAAATAGAAGACAAATAAATGAACTGCAATTAATGGAAAAATAAAACCTGAGGCATTCCCAACATCCACCAACACAGTCGCCATTAAAGAAGCAACAACAACATAATTTGCTGTTGTTGGCAAACCCATTCCTAAAAGTAAGCACAAAATAATTGTTAAAAATAATAATATAGTAACGTTATCTTTAGCTATAGATTCTATAACTATTATTAAATTAGTACTTAAGCCTGTAGATCCAACTGCACCAACAATAATTCCTGCAGTTGCAATCGCTATACCAACAGCAACCATATTTAAAGCTCCTTTTTCAAAACCAACTATTGTTTGATTAAACCATTCTTTAAGAGCATCTTTTTTAATTTCATTTTTAACTAACAAATTTATTAAATTGACTAAAACCAAAGTAATGGTTGCATAAAAAATTGAATATGAGGCAGTAAATCTTAAATAAACCAAAGTATAAATTAAAACAAAAATTGGTATTAAAAAATGTATCCCAGATAAAAAAGTTTTTTTTAAATGAGGAACATCTGCATCATCCATTCCTTTAAGATTTAATTTTAAAGCTTCTAAATGTGAAATATAAAATAATGCTATGTAAGAAATAATTGCTGGCAAAAAAGCATGTTTAACTATCTCAAAGTAAGTCACACCAATAAAACTTGCCATCACAAATGCTGCAGCGCCCATGACAGGTGGCATAATCTGACCATTGACTGATGAAGAAACCTCGATAGCACCAGCTTTTTCTTTTGAAAAACCAGTTTTTTTCATAATTGGAATTGTAAAAGTTCCAGTAGTAACTGTGTTTGCAATTGAAGATCCCGAAATTAATCCAGTCATACCTGAGCCTAATATTGCTGCCTTTGCAGGTCCTCCTCTCATTTTTCCAACCATTGCAAAAGCAAGATCTAAAAAATATTTTCCACCACCAGCAGTTTCAAGCAAAGCGCCAAATAAAACGAATAAGAAAATAAAATCTACTGATACCCCAATCGGAATTCCAAAAATTGCTTCTTGATCAAGCCACTGAAAACCTACAAGTCTATTTAATGATAAACCACCGTGTGAAATTATTTCAGGTGCATATCTTCCAAAGTAGGAAAACAATAAAAAACAACTAGCAATAATTACCAAAGGTAGACCAATTGCTCTTCTAGTAGCTTCTAACAGTATCAATATTCCACATCCTCCTAAGATTAATTCTAATGGAAAATTAAATGTTTCCGTTATTCTAAGATTTAAAAGTACACCCCCTCTTTCAACCAACTGATCATAAAAAAAATAAATATAAAGACATGATATCGCTCCCATAAAACTGATCAAAACATCAAAAAACGAAATTTTCTTACCCTTTGATATTGGGTAAATTAAAAAGGCTAAAGTTAAAGCAAAACCTAAATGAATTGCCCTTGCTGGCAATCCCTTAAACATTCCAAAATTTAACATGAATGGAAATGGTGAAGCGTACCAAAGTTGAAATAATGACCAAATAATTGCTATTGCTGAAACAATTTTCAAATGAAAACCAGTAATATTTCTAGTTGGTGATAAGTCTTCGCTTATTTTATTTTTAATTTTACTGCTGATTGAGTCGCTCATTAAAATTATTCATACCATAAAAAAAAGGCCCGGTAAAAATCACCAGGCCTTTTTAATTAATAAAAATTGGATTACATTAACCCAGCTTCTTTATAGTATTTTATTGCGCCTGGATGTAGTGGAGCAGATAAACCATCTTTAATCATGTTTTTCTTTTCCAAGAAACCAAATGCTGGATGTTGTTTTTTGAAATCATCAAAATTTTCCATTACAGCTTTTGTAACTAAATAAACAAGCTCTTCAGAAACATCTGCAGAAGTAACAACAGTAGCTTTTACACCAAAAGTTGTAGCATCTTTTTTCTGACCTGTATAAGTTCCTTTAGGTATTACTGCCTGTGCATAATAATCTGCGCCATCAATTAAACCTTGAACTTCAGAACCTGTTAAATTAATTGGAGAAGCTTTAGCTGCACAAGTTGCTGCTTGTTCCATAGCACCATTTGGAAATCCAACAGAATAACCAAATGCATCTATTTTTCCATCACATAGCGCTTTAACTTGTTCAGAAGAAGTAAGCTCAGTTGTTGATTTAAAGAAACTATTATCAACACCCATTGCTTTCATCAGTTCTTCCATAGTTCCTCTTTGACCTGAACCAGGATTACCGATGTTAACTACTTTTCCTTTTAATCCAGCAAAATCTTTAATTTTTGCTTTTTTTCTAGCCCAAATTTGAAAAGGCTCATTGTGAACTGAGAAAACTGCTCTCAAATTACTAAATTGTTTTCCTTCCCATTTACTAGATCCATTAACAGCATGATACTGCCAGTCTGATTGTGCTACACCAAATTGGAATTCTCCAGCTGCTATCTGACCAATGTTGTAGTTAGATCCACCAGTTGATGGAGCAGTACATCTATAAGCTTTAGCTGTACCTTTTTTTCTACCATGTTCAGCACTAATTGCTGATTTGTGAAGCATTTTACATATAGCATTCCCTGTTTGGAAATATACTCCTGTAGGTCCGCCTGTTCCTATCGTAAAGAACTCTGCTGATTTAGCGACAGTTGTCAAAGACAATGATGCAAATAAAATCAGTAAAGCACTTGATAGAGATGTGATTATTTTTTTCATTATTTACCCCTCTATATTTATATGTCGTTATTTTTATTATTTTATTCTAACAAAAAATAATCGTAGGTGTATAGTGTGATTTTATAGGTTTTCTGACCAATTCTTTAGTTTATTAACACCTTCTACTACTTTTGGTGCAAACTTATTAATTAAATTTTCATCAATTTTTTTTGTTTCATCAATATTGTTCATAAAATCTTGACCATCAAAATCTGTAAAACTTAACCTTGCTAACATTTTATCTGGATTAAATCCAAAATCAGAACCTGGTAATAAAGCAACTCCAGTATTATTTAATATATCCTTACACATTTCTGATGAAGTTTTAAATTTGTTATTTAAAAATTCTGGCATTAAATAAAACCCTCCTTGAGGCTCATTAATCAATACCTGATTTGATTTTAAATTTAAAAAAACATATTTACCAATTGCACTTAAAATATTTACTGATTTTGTAATATAATTTGAATGATCATTTTCGTAAGCTTTGATTGCTGCATACTGAATAGGTGCGCTCACAGCAGAAAAAGTTTCACTAGCTAATACATTGATCATATTTTTTAAATCGTTCAATTCATCTGGAATTATAAAATAACCAAGTCTCCATCCCCCTGCACCACACCATTTACTAAGTCCAGTACTAATAATAGTTTTTTCAGGACAATAACTTGAGATAGATTTAAAATTTTTTGAAAATGTTAATTCTGAATATATTTCATCTGATAAAATTATAAGATTATACTTTTTGGCAATTTCTGAAATTTCTTCTAATTTATTACAAACCTGTCCGGAAGGATTGTTCGGTGAATTTAAAAATAATAAATAATTTTTATCTTTATCTTTTGATAAGATTTTCTCAATTTGTGCTCCAGTAGGAAACCAGTTGTTTTCCCTTTCTGTTTGAAGAATTTGAATTTTATTTCTTCCTAAAATAGCTTGTGCTGCATATGAAACCCAACTGGGTGCTGGCAATATAATTTCACCATCAAAAATTACATGCAATAAAAACATTAATTCTTTAGATCCTGGTCCAATTATTACATTGTTCGATTTGTAGTTATAATTTTTCTTTTTAGATGAATATTTCGCTACAACTTCCCTTAATTCCTCAAGGCCCTGCATGGGTAGATATTTGTTTTGATGAGCATTACTTTTTAATTCTTCAACAACATCTTCTGGTACTTTAAATGGTGACTGTCCAAAACCAAATTTAAATATTTTTTTTCCTTGTTGTTCTAGTTGTTTTGAAGTTTCGTTAATTGCAAGAGTAGATGATGGCTTCAGATCTTTGACAAGATTTTTTAACATTTAATTACTCAATTCTTTTAAATTATTAAATTGTTCTAGAGCTTCGGGGTTTGCTAAAGCTTGTATGTTTTTAATTTGACTTCCTTCTATCTTACTTTTAACTGCAAGTTCAACTATTTTGCCACTTTTTGTTCGAGGTATATCTTTTACAACAATAATTTTTCTTGGAACATGTCTAGGAGATGCATTTTTTTTTATTTGTAATTTAATTTTGTTAATTAATTCTTCTGTTAATGAATAATTTTTGCTCATTATAATAAATAAAACTATTCTAACATCATTATCCCATGATTGTCCTACAACAATAGATTCTTTTATTTCTTTAAACTTTTCAACTTCTGAATATATCTCCGCTGTTCCAAGTCTTACACCTCCTGGATTTAAAGTGGTATCTGATCTTCCATGAATTATATAACCGCCACTATTTTTTATCTCAGCGTAATCTCCATGGTGCCATATATTTTTAAATCTATTAAAATAAGCACTCTTAAATTTAATATCATTTTTATCATTCCAAAACTTTAAAGGCATTGATGGAAAAGGATTTTTACAGACAAGTTCTCCTTTACTATTTTTTAAAGACTTCCCTTTATCACTTAAAACATCTACATCTAAAGCCAAACCATTGTTTTGTATTTCTCCTATGTTCACCGGCTGATATAAATTTCCTAATACGAAGCACGAAACAATATCGGTACCACCAGAAATAGATGACAAGTGCACATTTTTTTTAATATGTTTATAAACATATTTAAAACTTTCTTCTGAAAGAGGTGAGCCTGTTGAACAAATTGTTCTTAGTTTATTTAGTTTGAATTTATATTTTAATCTTGGTTTAAATTTTCTTAAAGCGTCTACATACTTCGCACTTATTCCAAATAAAGTTATTTTTTCTCTTTGCGCTATTTTCAAAAGCAAATCGGATGATTTAAACATTGGGGATCCATCAAAAAGAACAATAGATGCCTTCGAAGCTAATGAACTAACTAACCAATTCCACATCATCCATCCACATGTGGTAAAATAAAAAACATTATCATTTTCTTTAATATTACAATGTAATTGATGTTCCTTCATATGCTGGATTAAAACACCACCAGATCGATGACAAATGCATTTAGGTTTTCCAGTAGTACCACTTGAATATAGTATTGCTAATTCTGTCTCAAAATCAAATCTTTTGAAATCAATTTTTTCAGCATTAGTTTGCATTAATTCATTCCATTTAAATAAATTAATTTTATTAAATTTATATTTATTTTTAATAAACTTTTTTCCAGGATAGTTACTAATTATAACACTTTTAATTGATGGGATTAATTTTAAAATCTCTGGAAGTCTTTTTAAAACATCTATTTTTTTTCCATTATAAAAATACTGATCAGTGATAAATAAAACTTTTGGATTAATTTGAGAAAATCTTTCTATAACACCTTTAGATCCAAAATCAGGACTACAAGAAGACCAAATACACCCCAGGGAAGTTGTAGCGATGAATGCTTCAACAGTTTCAATAGTATTTGGCATATAGGCTGCTACTCTATCTCCTTTTTTAATATTTATTTTTTTTAGAAACTTTGAAATTTTACTCGTATTTAAATTTAATTGTCT
>CACGLD010000028.1 GCA_902573755.1 uncultured Pelagibacteraceae bacterium | reverse complement strand
ATTTCAAAGAGTTGATTAGAGAAAATCAACTAAAAAAAAAATTCCCATTCTTAGTTATGTCTCACTCAAAAAAACACATAGTGAGAGGTCTTCATATTCAAACAAAAAATCCTCAAGGTAAATTTGTAACTGTAATAAAGGGAAAAATTTTTGATGTTGCGCTAGATTTGAGAAAAAAATCTAAGACATTTGGAAAAGTTTATACTTGCATGTTAAGTGAACAAAACTCAAACTCAATATTTATACCAGCAGGGTTTGCTCACGGTTTTCAATCCTTAGAAAGAGAAACTTATATTATTTATAGCTGTACAAAATACAGAGACAAAAAAAGTGAAATAACAATAGATGTTAATGACAATAATTTAAAAATAAAATGGCCATCAAAAATTCAAATTTTATCAAACAAAGATAAAAATGGGATTACCTTTTTAAATTATAAAAAAAATTTTATAAAATGAAAAATCTTATTTTAGTTACTGGAGGTCAAGGTAGATTTGCAAAGGTTTTAAAAAAAAATAATAAATTTCTAAAACTTTATTTTGCGACAAAAAAAGAGTGTAATATTTTAAACATTAAATCACTTGAAAAAATAATTAAAAAATTAAAGCCAAAAATGATTTTACATTGTGCGGGTTTGTCAAGACCAATGGATATTCATCAAAAAAATATTGAAAGGAGTATTGATTTAAATATTTTAGGAACTGCAAATGTAGTCAAAGTTTGTAAAAAAAATAATATTAAAATAATTTATTTTTCGACAGGATATGTTTATGAAGGTAAAAAAGGAAATTATTCAGAAAATGACCCTGTGAAACCATTTAACAATTATGGGTTGTCAAAACTGGGCGGTGAATGTTCTGTGATGATGTATAAAAATTCTCTTATTCTAAGAATAACAATGACTGAAAGTCCATTTGAACATAAAAAAGCATACACTAATCTAAAATCTAATTTTATGTTTCATGAAGACCTTGTAAAAATTTTACCAAAAATTATAAATTATAAAGGGATATTAAATGTAGGGGGTAAATCACAGTCAGTATTTTCTTTCGCTAAATTACATAATAAAAAAGTAAAAAAAATCAAACTGCGTATCAAAGATAAACTGCCATTCAATCAAACAATGAACACTTCTGTGTTAAAAAGATTAGTTAAATAGTGTTGTTCTAAAACTTATCCACAGGTTATTTATTGGTTTGAAATTAATATATTAAATAATAATTTATAGTTGATGAGAATTGAAGAAGAATTAAAACTAGACTATTCAGACGTTTTATTTAGACCGAAGAGAAGTACTTTAAAAAGTCGAAAAGATGTGAATCTTCTAAGAACTTATAGATTCAAGTACAGTAAAAATGAATGGTCAGGTATTCCAATAATGGCAGCGAATATGGATGGGGTTGGAGAGTTAAGTGTTGCTGAAAAATTAAACGAGTATGGAATGATTACTTCTTTAACAAAACAACATGATATTAAAAAAATTAAACAAAATAAAAATATTAAAAAAATCTATCCTAATATCGCACTCAGTGTTGGTATAAAAAAAGAAGATTTTCAAAATTTGGATAAAGTATTAAAAGAATTTAGTTTTTTTAAATTTATTTGTATTGATGTTGCTAACGGGTATACAGAGCATTTTACTAATTTCATAAAATCAGTAAGAGACAAATATCCTACCAAAACAATCATTGCTGGAAATGTAGTAACAGCAGATATGACACAAGAATTGGTTTTAAGTGGAGCTGATATTGTTAAAGTTGGTATTGGACCTGGAAGTGTTTGTACAACAAGAATTCAAACTGGGGTTGGCTATCCTCAATTAAGTGCAGTAATCGAATGCGCTGATGCAGCACATGGACTTGGTGCGCATGTAATTGCAGATGGTGGATGTACATGTCCTGGTGATGTTGCGAAAGGTTTTGGAGGTGGTGCTGATTTTGTAATGCTTGGTGGTATGTTAGCTGGACATGATGAGGGAAATGGTAAAATTGTTAAAGTCAATGGAGAAAAATATATAGAGTTTTATGGATCTAGTTCTGAAGTTGCTAACAAAAAACACTATGGTGGACTATCAGATTATCGAAGCAGTGAAGGAAGAAAAGTAAGAGTAAAATATAGAGGTAAAATAAACGATACTATTTTAAATATTCTTGGCGGCGTAAGAAGTAGCTGTACTTATGTTGGTGCTCCTTCTCTTAAGCAATTAAGTAAATGTACAACATTTGTTAGAGTGTCAAATCAATTTAACGATAGTTTAATTAAGTAATTTACTTTTCAAACTTAAAATCTTTAATATTTGTAGTTTCATATTTCTCAAAAGGCATATGTATCCAAGGAGAGTCTTTTAAGTAATCTACAGAATAATCGGGTTTAAATTTTGAAGTTGATTTATGCCATAAAACTGCAGTTTTGATTTTTTCATCAAAATAAAATCCGTAAAAATGCTCTAACCATTTAATACTTTTTATTAATGTTTTTCCAGAATCAGCTAAATCATCAACCAACAAAACATGTGAACCTAAATTTGGAGTAGTTTTTGCTAAATCTCTTGAAAAAGTAAACTGCCCTTGTTGATTTTTTATATCGTCACTATCACCATGGTAAGACTCAACAGATAGAATGGCTAAAGGGACATTAAAAAGTCTACTAAAAATATCTCCAACCCTTAATCCACCTTTTGCAATACAAATAATTTGGTTAAATTTTAAATTATCCTCATGAATTTTTTTTGCTAATTGCTCAATCTTATTATGATAATCTTCCCAAGTTATATAAATATCTTTCATAATTTATGGTAGCGGGAAGTGGGATCGAACCACTGACCTCGGGCTTATGAGTCCCGCGCTCTAACCAACTGAGCTACCCCGCCTTAATTGATTAATGACTTATAATATAAATCTTTATTGTTTCAATAAACTTTTTAAATCAAATACTAAACTAAATAATAAAATAAACAGCTAACGAACTTACTAAACCAGCTAAAATAATTGAAAAAACAATTCTTTTTTTTAGTGTTCTTCTTTGATCTAACCTAACTCTATTTAGTAAAATATTTACATTAGTAGTTTTAATCTTATCTACTTCAAAATCTTTGTTTGGAGCAATATCAGTATTAAATAATGATGTGTTTTGATCGTTTTTTTTCACAGTATATTTAACCAACTAATTAGCTAAAACACAATAAAATTTAAATTAACTAAATTTTTCTAAAATCTTTTGTATTTAGTGGTTTTGAAAGAATTTCGATTGGATATTTGATTTTCTCAACTTCTATGAATAAATTTTTATCTATAAGCGTATCTAATGTGTTTCCTGAATTAATATAGCCAAATGATAAATTTTTATCAAAGCAGAATGAATAATTTCCTGAAGTTGTTCTTCCAATAATTTTATCATCTAAATAAATAGGCTCTTCATGTAACAACAATGGTTGACCTGGTTTACTATCTTTTAATGTAAACATCATCATAGTCTTTTCTAAAGGTTTATCTCTAATTTTTAACAATGCGTCTTTACCTATAAAATTAACATTTTTTTTATAACTAATAGTAAAATTTAAACCTGCTTGATACTGATTTTCCTCTGGTGAAATGTCATGGCCCCAATGTAAAAAACCACTTTCCATTCTCATTATATCCATTGCATGCATGCCACAATGAGATAAGCCAAAATTTTTGCCTTCCTTAATTAAAATTTTATATAAATCCAAAGCATCAGTTTTATTTACATATAATTCAAAGCCAAGTTCACCCACATAAGATATTCTTTGTGCCCAAACTTTTATATTCTCAATCAATACATTTTTTCCTGATCCAAATTGAAAATTTTCCGGTGAATAATCTTCATCACTAATCTTTTGAATTATATCTCTGCTTTTAGGACCAAATAAACCAAGACAGCAAATCTCTTCTGTAACATCGATAAATTTAACATTTTCAGATAAATATTTTAAAATATGAAATTTATCTCTTTCTCTAGTTGCTGCTGAGCTTACTATTCTAAAATAATTTTTATCAATACAGACAACTGTTAAATCTGTTTCAATACCACCGTCCTCATTTAGCATTTGTGTGTAGGTAGTTTTACCAATTTCATTTTTAATGTTAGCTGTACAAATTTTTTGTAAATCGTCATGAGCTTTCTCACCTCTTAAATCAAATTTAGAAAAAGTTGAAAAATCAAAAAGTCCAACATTTTTTCTAGCATTTATGGTTTCATGTTTTACTGATGGATACCAATTTTGATAGTTAAAACTATATTCATATTCTGGTTTTTCTCCATTTAAAGAATACCACATAGGTCTTTCAAAACCTCCTGCAACTCCAAAACATGCACCAGCTTTTTTTAATTCTTCGTGATAAGGTAATAATTTTTCATTTCTTGAAGTTGTATGTTGTTTATACGGCCAATGCATACCATATAAATCCCCCAAGGTTTCAGTAACCCTATTCATGATAAATTTTTTAGATGAATGAAGCTTTTGAAATCTTTTTATATCTAGTGAAAATAAATCTTCATTTATATGACCGTTAATCATCCATTCCGCAGTTACTCTTCCTGCTCCTCCAGAACTTGCTATTCCAATACTATTAAAACCACAACACGTATAAAGGTTTTTTACTTCTGGTGTTTCTCCAAGTAAATACTGTGTATCAGGTGTAAATGATTCAGGACCTGAAAAAAACTTTCTTATACCTGCGTTTTCTAACATTGGAAGTCTATGAAAAGATTTCTCAAGGTAAGGTTCAAAATGGTCAAAATCATCAGGAAATTCTCCAAATGAAAAATTATCAGGAACTCTTCCACTATCCTTAAAAGCAGGTTTTGCATTGGGTTCAAAAATTCCAACTAACATTTTTCCAGCATCCTCTTTTAAATATAGACAAGCATTGTAATCCCTTAAAACAGGTAAATCTTTGGGAAGATCTTTCATTGGTTCTGTAATCACATAGAAGTGCTCATTAGGATATAGCGGAACACTAACACCAATATCTTCTCCTATTTGTCTAGACCACATTCCTGTCGCTAAAACTGCATATTCGCAATCAATTTTTCCTTGAGAAGTTTTAACACCACAAATTCTTTTATTTTTTACTAAAATTTTTTTTACCGGTGATTTCTCAAATATTTGGACACCCAACATTTTAGCAGCTTTAGCTAAAACATTAGTAACTCCAACTGGATCTGCCTGACCATCTTTTGGCATGTAAACACCACCGACTAAATCCTCGTTTTTTACGACTGGATACAATTCTTTTATTCTTTCTTTGTTTAAAACCTCTACTTCAACATTTGATAGTTGTGCGGTTGTGGCCTGCCTTAACAATTCCTGCATCCTTTCTTTTGAAGAAGCAACTGTTATTGCACCATTTTGTTTAAGACCAGTTGATAAACCTGTTGTTTTTTCTAGCTCTTTATAGAGATCTAAAGAATATTTTCTTAATTTTGTGATTGTAGAAGTTGCTCCTAATTGCCCTATTAATCCTGCTGCATGCCAGGTTGTACCGGATGTTAATTGATCTCTTTCTAGTAAAACAACATCTTTCCAACCAAACTTTGCTAAATGATAAGCACAAGAGGTGCCAGCAACGCCGCCCCCTATTACAACTACCTTTGCGCTTGAAGGATAGTTTTTTTCCATTTCTAATGTTTGAGAGCTTCTCCAGGTTCTACAAAATTATGTCCAAAAACATCAGCAACCGCTTTGTAGGTTACTTGGCCTTTATGAACATTTAAACCTGCTAAAAAGTTTTTATCTTCACTTAATGCTTTTTGATAACCTTTGTTAGCTAGTTTAACTAAAAATGGTAAAGTTGCATTATTTAATGCCAATGTTGATGTTCTGGGTACACCTCCTGGCATATTTGCTACACAATAATGAACTACATCATCAACTATATAAGTTGGATCACCGTGTGTTGTAGGTTTACTTGTTTCAACACATCCACCTTGATCTATAGCAACATCAACGATAACCGAACCTCTTTTCATTGTTTTAATCATTTCTTTTGAAATCAATTTTGGTGCTTCTGCACCTGGAATTAATACTCCACCAACTAAAAGATCTGCCTCAGCAACTAGTTTATCTAAATCGGTTTTATCACTTTGTTCTGGAATAATTTTATCTCCAAACATTCCAACAAGTTGTTTTAATCTAGCCTCTGATTTATCTACAATATGAACTTTAGCTTGCATACCAGTTGCGATCACAGCAGCATTTTCTCCAACAACTCCTCCGCCCAATATAACTACTGTTCCACCTGTTACACCTGGTGCACCACCTAACAACAAACCTCTGCCACTTTGATTTTTCTCTAAACAATGAGCACCTGCCTGTACAGACATTCTTCCTGCAACTGCACTCATAGGTGCAAGTAAAGGCAATCTTCCATTATCATCTGTAACTGTTTCGTATGCGATATTAATACTTTTAGATTTTATTAACCCCTCGGTTAATTCTTTTGCTGCAGCTAAATGTAGATAGGTATATACGATTTGATTTTCTCTAATCATATCAACTTCTACTTTTTGAGGCTCTTTTACTTTAACTATTATTTCTGCATCATTAAAAATGTCAGCTGCTGTATCAGCAATTTTAGCTCCAGCTTTTAAATATTGATCATTTTCAAATCCAGCTTCAAATCCACCATTATTTTCAATCAACACTTCATGACCTTCTGAAACTAAAGTTTTAACACTGTCAGGTGTTAAACCAATTCTATTTTCTTGTGGTTTAATTTCTTTGGGAACTCCAATTTTCATAAACTTTTTTATATATTTTTGTAAACTAACTAGTTTTTTTGGTTTTTTTGATAGTTAGTAATACCAGTTCTAAGTTTATCAATGATCTCATCTATATGTTTTTCTTCACATATAAATTGTGGAGCTATGATTAAACAATCGCCTGTTGCTTTAAAATTAACACCTGCCTCATAGCAAGCTTTAAAGCATTCATAACCAGCTTTTCCAGGTTTAGTGTTCATTTTCATATCAATTCCACCCATCATTCCATAACCTCTAATATTTTCTACTGACTCTAAGTCTTGAAGAGAGAACAAACCTTTTTGGAAATAAGGTGCTAAATTTTTCGCTCTATTAAAAATATCTTCTTTCTCAAAAATATCTTGAACTGCTAATCCAGCTGCAACAGCTACTGGAATTCCTGAGTAAGTATAACCATGGAATAATTCAACAGAACCCATTGGTGAGGCATCCATAACCGCATCATAAATTTCGTCTTTACATGCTACAACACCCATAGGAACAACTCCGTTTGTAGTAGCTTTTGCCATGGTCATTAAATCTGGTGTTACACCAAACTCGTGACTAGCAAATGCTGATCCTGTCCTTCCCCATCCTGTAATTACTTCATCAAAAATTAAAAGTATTCCGTGCTTATCACAAATTTCTCTTAGTCTTTGTAAATATCCTTTTGGTGGAACTAATGTTCCGGTAGAACCTGCAATCGGCTCAACAATACATGCTGCAATATTTTCAGGACCAAAATTACTAGCTATTCTTTCTAAATCATCAGCGAGGTCTCCACCTGTTTCAGGT
>CACGLD010000027.1 GCA_902573755.1 uncultured Pelagibacteraceae bacterium | reverse complement strand
TTAGAAAAAAATGTTAAATCTGACGATAAACTAAATAAACTGTTCCAAGATTTAAAAGAAATTAATGCTAAACTTTGGGTTATAGAGGATGACAAAAGAAACTGTGAAAAAAATAAAGATTTTGGAGATAAATTTATAAAATTATCTAGAGATGTTCATTTTTTGAATGATGATCGTGCAAAAATTAAATTAGAAATTAATAATCACACTGGATCAAGTATTAAAGAAATTAAAGAATATACTAGCTACTAAAAACTTTAGGAAACCAATCATCTCTCATCAAATCTCCTGTTTTTAAATTGATACCATCAAATGGAGGTGAAGTTGGCCCTCCTCTATCAATATATTTTACATCATCTCCAATAAATCGCATCGAAAATGCTCTTCGTGATTTAGTAGAATTGTTTCCTGTTGAACCATGTACAGTTTTAAAATTAAACAAAACAGCATCACCTAAACTTAATTCTGGAATTAAAATATTTTTTTTAAATTCTTCTTCTGAAGGTAAATCCATAAAAGCACTATCATCATCATACCAAGATTGGTTATTTGACCATTTTGTAGGTCTAATTAACTTTAACCATTTGTGAGAGCCTAAAATTAATTTAAGATTATTTTTCTGATCAACCTCATCTAATGGTATCCAAAAACTTCCAGTATCGTTACCATCAACGCAATAATAAGGCATATCTTGATGCCACGGTGTTTCCTTATAAGTACCAGGATCCTTTATAAAAATATGCTCATGAAAAATTTGGGTAGATTTAGAATTGGTTGCTTCTGCAACTATTTGAGCTCCAGGTGAATTATATAAACAATCCTTAAATTCTTCTATCCTCTCCCAGTTACAATAATCCTCAAAAAATCTTCCATTATCATCAGTTACATTTTCTCTTCCGTGCTTACTTGGATTGTCTAAAACTTTTTGGAATCCTTTTCTAAGTGGTTCAATCCAATCTTTAAATAAATCCTTAATTATTATAACACCATCATTTTGATAATCTTTAATTTGTCTATCAGATAAAAACATTTTTATTGTTGAAAGCTGTACTTTTTCTCTAAATATTTAATCACATTATGAATGATAAAAGTCATGAACAAATAAATTCCACCAGCAACAATAAATACTTCGATTGGTTTAAAAGTTGTTGAAATTATATATTTAGCAACACCAGTTAAATCCATTAGAGTAACTGTGCTTGCAAGTGAAGTCCCTTTCATCATTAGTATTATTTCATTTCCGTATGCTGGGAGTGATTGTCGTATAGCAATTGGAATTTGAATTTTATAAAAGATTATCTTATTTGATATACCTAAACTTTTTCCAGCTTCAATAATACCTGGTTTTATTGTTTGAAATGCTGATCTTAAAATTTCAGAGGTATATGCACCAGTATTCAAAGTAAAAGCTATAATTGCACACCAATAAGGCTCTTTTAAAATTACCCATAGAAATGTTGTTCTTAAATATTCAATTTGTCCTAAACCAAAATAGATTATAAAAATTTGAACTAATAAAGGTGTCCCTCTAAAAATATACGAGTATCCATAAGCAAATTTATTAATAAATGTATTTTTGCTTAATCTTAAAATTGCAAAGAAAAGACCTAGAAATAATCCAAAAAATAATGATGCAGATAATAATTTTAAAGTAACTAGTGTTGCTCCTAAAAGTTTAGGGAAACTAGTGATCATTAAATCAAAATCCATTAATAACCCCTGCTATATTTTACTTCTAACTTATTAATTAACTTCATGCTTATATACGTAAGCAACAAATACAAAACTGCTGCAAAAGAATAAAAGAATAATGGATCTCTAGTAGATCCTGCCGCAATATAAGACTGTCTCATTATTTCAACCAATCCTGTTACTGAAATCAGAGAAGTGTCTTTTAAAGTTATTTGCCAAACATTACTTAAGTTTGGAATAGCAAGTCTTAACATCTGAGGTAGTATTATTTTATAAAATTGCCCAAACTTATTTATTCCAAGTACTTTTGCAGCTTCAAATTGACCTTTATCTATTGATTGAATTGCTCCCCGAAATACTTCTGTTGAATAAGCTCCTGATATAATACCAATAGCCATTGAACCAGTAATAAATGCATTAATCTCGATGTATTCGTAATAACCGAAAATTGAAGCTACATACATGATAGCTCCACTGCCACCAAAAAAGAAAAGATAAATTACTAATAGTTCAGGCACTCCACGGATTACAGTTGTATAAAAATTTCCAACTAAATTTAAGGTTTTATATTTTGAAAGTTTTAAAGGGGTAAAAATTAATGCAAAAAGGAAACCAACTAGCATTGCTGTAATCGATACAGCAATTGTCATTAAGGTTGCGTAAAATAACTCGTCACCCCAACCTGTTTTACCAAATGCGAGAAGTTCCATATAGATTGGCGACTATATATTATAGTCGCCAGATCTGAAATGAATTACATAGAAGCGTCGAAGCCAAAGTGTTTAATAGCAAGTTTACTAATAATTCCTTGTTTTCTAGCTTTATTAATTGCTTTATTGAAGTCTTTTAAGATTTTGGCATCTCTTTTTCCAATCGCACTATCGCTAGCTTGTCTGATACCAACACCTACACCATTACCAAATGCACCACCTGAAAAAGTTGGTCCAACTAATACAACTGGTTTACCTGATTTATCTGCATAATCTGTAAATGCTACTGCTGCAGCTAAAGCAACATCACATCTTCCAGATGTTAAATCTAGGTTAACTTCATCTTGAGTTTTATAAGTTCTAACATTTACACTTCCAACGTCACCTGACTCTAAAAAGTTTTGGTGAATTGTTCCTGTTTGAGTACATACTGTTTTACCAGCAAGTGCGCCTGTTAATGTTTTAAGAGCTTTCTTAACATCAGACCCACCTAATGATAAATTAATACCTTCTGGTGTATCCATACCCTCTAAGCTTGAACCTTTCATTACCGCAAGAGACGCTACTTCATCAGCATAACCTTGTGAAAACGTAATTGTTTTTTGTCTTTCAGCAGTAATTGACATTCCAGCCATTATTGCATCAAACTTTCTCATAACTAGAGCTGGTATCATACCGTCCCAGTCTTGTTCAACAATTGTACACTCATACTTCATAATTGTACAAAGTTCCTGAGCAAGCTCGACCTCAAAACCAATAAGATTACCTGATGCATCTTTTGAATTCCATGGAGGGTAAGCGCCTTCAGTTCCAATTTTTATTTTTTCAGCAGATACATTTCCGATGATAAATAAAGAAGCAAGAACTGTTAAAATAGTTTTTTTGAATATATTCATTATTTTCTCCTTTGATTAAGAAGAATTATTTCACAAATTTAAATAAGAAAAAAGAAAAATTAATGATTAATTGATGAAGAAAAATTCCAAGAACAATCAAAACTAGGTATATAAACTCTTGATAATTTTGCATTTCCAAAATTTTGATTGAAAACATTTAACCAATTTTCAACCTGGTGTGGTTTTTTATCCTGACTTCCTACTTGAGCAGTAATTACTCCTTTTGGCTTTAAAATTCTTACTAATGAATCCATATTTTTAGCAGCTAAATCTATGCAAAATTGATCATCATTAAGATCTACAAAAATATGGTCATAAGTATCATCACCTACTGATTTAATACTTTCAAATGCGTCGCCCCATACACACTTGACAGAATTTTTTTCTGTTGCTTTTTTTCCTATATCTCCAAGGTGTTTATTACAAACATCTACAACTTCAGGATCAAGTTCGTACCAATCGATAAAGTTAAAATTTTTTGAAATACATTCTCTTGCTACTCCACCATCACCACCACCTATGATAGCAGCTCTTTCATTATCTTTGTTTAAAGTTAAACCGGAGCCAACGAATGTAGAGCTGTATAAATGCTCATCAGTAGCAGCAACTTGTATTTCACCATCAATAAATAAAGATTTACCAAATTGTTCTAAATCTAAAATTTCTATATGTTGACCTACTTTAGAGTTAAAATCTTCTAAAACATCATTTACTACGTAAGATTTTTGTAGACCTGGTGAGCTATAAATATCATGATAAAGAGATTTTGTATCTCTATTAAATTCCTTTTTAACTATTCTTTTATGTTCAAATTCTTTCTTTATAATATCTATCGCCACTGAAGGGTTTACTTTTCCACATGTAAAGAAATCAAAACTTATAATTCCTTTTTCAGGGAATGTATGAAAACTAATATGACTTTCAGCTAATAAAGCTAGAATCGTAAAACCCTGAGGTTCAAATTTATATTTGGATATATTGAGAATTGTTACTTTTGCAGCTTTTGCTATATCATTTATTACTTTTTCAAATACAGAAGGATCGTATTCTTTTTTTGTACCAATAATGTCTAGAGTTATGTGTTCTCCAACTTTGGTCATTAGCTATCCTTTTTTATAATTCTTTGCTTTGGATAAAACTTTTTTCATTTCATTAACTGAAAGAATCTTTGGCTTACCCAATTTAAGGCTCGTTATATACTGAAGGGATATATTTTCAACCTCTTCAGCAAGCTCAAATGCTTTTGGTAAATTTTCCTCAAATGCAATCTGTCCGTGATTTGAAATTAAACAAGCTTTTCTTCCCTTTAAAGCTTTCAAAATATTTTTAGACAATTCTCTTGTTCCAAATGTTGCATATTTTGCACATTTGATATCATGACCTCCAGACATTGCTACCATGTAATGAAAAGGTGGTATTCCTCTCTTGTGAGTAGAAACTGCTGTAGCACATGTTGAGTGTGCATGAACAATTGCTTTTGCTTCTTTTTTGTTTCTGTAGATATCTTGATGAAACTTCCACTCAGATGAAGGAATTCCTTTTTTTTTATCAAAGTATCCATCAAGGGAAACAAAAACTATATCATTTTTCTTTAATGATGAATATTTTTTTCCTGAAGGAGTAATTAAAAAACCATCTTTGTACCTTGATGAAATATTGCCAGATCTTAATGCTGATAACTTTTTTGAATTCAGCATTTTTGAATATTTTATTATTTCAGATCTTAAATTTTTCATTTAAATAATTTTTTTAAACCATCAAAAGAAGCTTCCGTAATCCCTTTTTCAGTAATTAATCCTGTTACATATTTTGCAGGTGTTACATCAAAAGCTAAATTCATAGCTTTACTTTTAGTTGGGTATATCAAAACTTTCTTAAGTTCATTATTCTCATCTATACCTTCAACATGAGATAATTCCTCTGAATTTCTTTCTTCAATGGGAATATCTTTTGCATCTTTAATGTCCCAATCAATTGTTGAGCTTGGAAGAGCCACATAAAAAGGAACGTTATTATCATGAGCAGCTAATGCTTTAAGGTAAGTTCCAATTTTATTGCAAACATCTCCATTAGATAAAGTTCTATCAGTTCCTACAATACACATATCAACTTCACCCCTTTGCATTAAAATACCCCCTGTGTTATCAGCAATAATAGTATTGGGAATTTCTTCTTCATTTAATTCATATGAAGTTAAGTTTGCACCTTGATTTCTTGGTCTTGTTTCATCTACCCATACATGAACTGGTATTCCTTTTTTATGAGCATGGTAAATTGGTGATGTTGCTGTACCCCAATTAATAGTTGCTAACCAACCTGCGTTACAATGTGTTAAAATGTTTACTGTGTCTTTCTTTTTATTATAAATTTCTTCAATTATTTTTAATCCATTAATACCAATATTTTCACAAAACTTCTCATCCTCATCACATATTTCTTTTGCTTCATTTAAAGCTATATCTAAAATTTGATCACTATTAATACCAGATAATTTATTCATCATACGATCTACAGCCCATTTTAAATTAATAGCAGTAGGTCTTGATTGAATTAAATCTTTTGCACTTTTTTTAATAAATTCTGAATCATTATTTTCTTGAACTGCCAAAGCTAGACCATAAGCAGCTGTTCCACCGATTAGAGGTGCACCTCTTACTTCCATTACTTTAATTGCATTAATTGCATCTTTTACAGTTTTAAGTTCTTTAATTATAAATTGGTGAGGAAGTTTTGTTTGATCAATAATCTTAATAACATTATTTTCAAACCAAATAGTTCGATACTCTTTTCCCTCTATTCTCATCTATTTAAAACTCTACCTGCTACAGTTTTTAATTTATCTATAGTCTTTTTTGTTCTTTTTTCTGGAGCAGTAATAATTGCTACATCTAAACAATTGTTTGTTGGGTCATTTAGGTCAATATGATCTTCAAAATTATCAATTAAATTTTTAATCATAATTTTTGCTTTTTCAGCGTTTCCTAATAAAACTTTGATCACTTGTTGAACATCAACATTTTCATGATCTGGATGCCAACAATCAAAATCCGTTACCATAGAAACTGATGCATATCTAATTTCAGCTTCTCTTGCTAATTTTGCCTCTGGCATATTAGTCATTCCAATTACATCTGCTTTCCAAGATCTATATAAATTAGATTCAGCTAATGTAGAGAATTGTGGTCCCTCCATAACAACATAGGTTCCATTTCTTTGGTAATCTATATTGGATTTTTTAATTGCCTCTTCGCATGCATTCATTAAACCATTAGAGGTTGGGTGAGCCATTGATACATGTGCAACAATCTCATCATCAAAGAAAGTTTTATTTCTTGCAAAAGTCCTATCAATAAATTGATCAATGATAACAAATTTTCCAGGAGGTAAATTTTCTTTAAGAGAACCAACAGCTGATACAGAAACAATATCTGTTACACCTAATTGCTTAAGTGCATCTATATTTGCTCTAAAATTTATATTTGAAGGAGAAACATAATGTCCTCTTCCGTGTCTTGGTAAAAAGTAAACTTCCTTAGTATTATATTTAGTTTTTAAAATCTGATCAGAAGTTTTACCCCATGGAGTTTGAATATCGAGTAATTCTCTATCTATGAATTCCTCAACGTCATAAAGACCACTACCACCTATTATTGCTAATTTAGCTGTTGTCATAATTAAAAATTTATTTATTTATACTTTTATATTTAACTATTATGAATTTAAAAGATTATATTAGATCAATCCCAGATTATCCAAAAAAAGGGATTTTGTTTAGAGATATTACAACTTTAATTAAAGATGAGAATGCTTTTTCTGAAACAATCAACCAAATTGTAGAAAGATCAAAAAAATTTAATTTTACAAAAATTGCTGCAATTGAGTCTAGAGGTTTTGTATTTGCTTCTGCAGTTTCTTATGTTTTAAAAAAACCATTTATCATGCTCAGAAAAAAAAATAAATTACCTGCAGAGGTTCATTCAATAGATTTTGAGTTAGAATACGGAACAGCAACAATAGAGGTGCACAAAGATTCTATAAACGAGAATGATACTGTTTTAATTATTGATGATTTAATTGCAACAGGTGGGACTGCAGAAGCTGCTGCAAAACTTGTTGAAATTTCAAAAGGAAAAGTTGCTGCTTTTATATTTGTTATTAATCTATTTGATTTAGGTGGCTCAGATAATTTAATGAAAAAAAAATATAATGTTGAAAATTTAATGGAATTTCCAGGACATTAAATTTTTATATTTGGTCTAAAAAAAGATTTTCTGCCTATTACTGCACTCAAATATCCCATTGCTCTGTGTAAATATATTTTACTTTTTTCGGGATTAAATATTACAAGATATAATACATACTTTAACGTTGCTGAGATAAAAGTTGGCAAACCATTTATTAATGCAAAAAAATAACCTTTGTGTTTTCTGTTAAAATAAAATTTTGACCATATCCAATGCCAATTCCTAGAAAGCTCTACCTCCTCTGAAAACTTTTGACTAACAGCCTTTCCGCCTAAATGATTTATTTTAGATTTAGGAACAATAAAAATTTGTTCATTATGATCAACTAATCTTTTACAAAAATCATCATTTTCTAAATACAAAAAAATATTTTCGTCAAAAAATTTAAAATTTTTAAAATCATGAATCTGATTTATTTTTTTCACATTTAAAAGCATTGCAAAGCCATCAACACTTTTAACTTTGAAAGGAATAATGGAATTTTCATTTTTTTTATTTTTATCAAATAATTTATAATTCATGTTCATATCTGATTTAATAATAGGAGCAATTACAGCAAATGACTCAATTTCTTTTGAAGCGCTAATTAATTCTTCGATTGTATTATTTTCTAAAACAACATCTGGGTTTAAAATTAAAGCAAAATCAGTAAGGGAATGTTTTAAGCCTAAATTATTTCCAGCTCCCATACCTAAATTTTCAAGTGATAAAATGCATTTCACATTAGTATATTTTTCTTCTATGCTTAATTTAAATTCCTCGTTTCCTGAATTATCAACTACTAAAATATTAATATCTTTTGGGATTGACTCTATGCATTTATGTATCACCTCTTCACTGATATAACTCACTATAACTACAGATAAATTTTGCCTAGATATTGACATAAGTGTTGGTTAAATGAACTATACTAATACTTTTTACTAATGTAAAAATAATTTAATCAATGAAAAAAATAATTGTAACC
>CACGLD010000026.1 GCA_902573755.1 uncultured Pelagibacteraceae bacterium | reverse complement strand
TTAGATAGCCTCAGTATAAAAGAAACATTGCCTATTATAAAAAATTGTAATGTTGCAATTTGCAATGATACAAGTTTCTCGCATTTATCATCAGCATTAGGAATTAAAACAATTACATTAATGGCAGATACACCATTAATTTATGGTTCTTATAATACAAATATGCATCCAATAATTCCTGATGGAGAAACTACTGTTTCTCACAACACTCACGGTAAAGATAAAATAAATCCAGATAAGATTTATGAAAAACTATTATCAATAATTAATTAAGAAATATCTTTAAGAACTATTTCTTTAGCTTCATTGACTATAGCTGACAATCTTGAGGTCTCTGGAGAAATATCTGGATGAATTTTTTTTTGAATTTTTTGGTAAGCTTTATTTAATGCTTCTTTGGTTGGTTTTTTATTAATATCTAAATTTAAAATTTTATATGCCTCAGATATTGATAATGATGAAGAGTTATTATTTTGATACTGGTTAAAAGAAAATCTTCCAGAATTCCTCAAAGTTTGAATAAGTCTATAAAGAGAAAGCAATTGTATTAATGATAAACCTTTAAGTTTAACTAAAGCAAGACTTGCAAGAGTTAATGGTAATGTGAGTAGAAATTTTCCACCAATAGCAAATAAAACTGCTAATAAAGCCAACAATAAAATTGTTATGAGCCTCACTCCTTTTGACATTTTTTTTGGAGAAATATTTGACCACCATCTTAATAAAAAATATAAGATGACTAAAATTACAAGTAGATAAATAATAATATTCATATATTTCCTTATTAGATGAAAGTACCACAACTTAAAAAAAAACTAGAGATAAAAACTTGTCACAATATTGATTGGGAAGACAATTACAGCTGGATTCATCAAGATAATATTTTGGAAGTTCTCAGAGATAAAAGCAAGTTAGATCCTGAGGTAAAAAAATATTTAGAAGATGAAAATGCTTATACTGAACATCATTTAAAAGATACAAAAGATATCCAAAAAAAATTATTTGATGAGATTAAAGCAAGAATTAAATTAGATGATGAATCTTTGCCCTATAAAGATCACACCTATGAGTATTGGACAAAAACTACAACAAAAGGAAATTATTCAATAAAACTTAGAAAAAAAATTGGTTCCGAAGATATTGAGGAAATATGGAATGGAGATAAAGAAAAAGAAAAACTTAAAACTGAATATTTTGGGGTTGGAGATTTAGAAGTAAGTAACAATGATAAATATCTAGGATACTCTTTAGATCTTAAAGGATCTGAATATTATACAATTTATTTAAGAGATATAAAAACAAACAAAATTATTTCGAAAGAAATTCCAGAAACATCAGGGGGAATAACATTTAGTTTGGATGATAAATATATTTTTTATTCTAAACTTGATGAAAATCATAGAGCAAGAACAATATACAGGCACAAAATTGGTGATTTTGAGGGTAAAGATGAATTAATATTTGAGGAGAAAAGCGAAGCTTTTACAGTAGGAATTGGAAAAAGCTCAGATGAAAAATATTTTTTTATAAATACTTCTGACCATAACACTTCAGAGCAATATTACTTTAAATCAGATGAATTAAATCCATCTCCAAAACTTATTATTAAAAGAGAAAGAGGTGTTCTGTATTCTGTTAATTCATGGGATGGTAAATTTTATAATCATACAAATAAAAATGCTGAAGACTTTAAAATTGATATTTGTGACAATTTAGAAAATCAAAATTGGAAAACATATGTTCCAGCAAAAGATGAAGTTTTAATTGGTGGATTAACATTCCTTAAAAATTGGATTATTCGTGGTGAAACATCGGATGCACTAGATAAATTATTTGTCAAAAATATTTCTACAAATATAGAAGAAGAATTAATTTTTTCTGATGAATCTGTTTATGTTCCAGGAGTAAGCTTAACTCAAAAAGATAGAAATACTGATGAAGTTCATTTAGGATACTCATCACCTAAAACTCCTTCTAGAGTATTCAAATATAATTTAGCAACAAAGTCTAAAGAACTTGTTAAAGAACAAGAGATCCCATCTGGTCATAATAAAGATGACTATATTGTTGAGAGAGTTGAGTTTAAATCTCATGACGGAAGAATGGTTCCATTAACAATTACTAGACACAAAAAAACAAAAATTGATGGGTCTGCAACTGTATTATTGTATGGATATGGTTCTTATGGAAATTCTATGTCCCCAAGTTTTTCTTCTACAAGATTAAGTCTTATCAATAGAGATATAATTTGGGCCACAGCCCATATCAGAGGTGGTATGGAAAAAGGTATGAAGTGGTGGAAAGAGGGAAAATTAACAAACAAAAAAAATACTTTTGAAGATTATATTCACGCAGCAAAATATTTGATCGAAAAGAATTATACATCAAAAGGAAATATAATTGGAATGGGTGGATCGGCTGGAGGATTATTAATGGGAGCTGTTGTGAATCAATCTCCTGAATTATTTTTAGGAATTATAATGGCTGTTCCTTTTGTGGATTCTTTAACAACAAATCTTGATCATTCTTTACCTTTAACTGTGGGAGAATTTGACGAATTTGGAAATGCAAAAGAGAACAAAGAACACTTTGATTATATTTTTTCATATGCGCCCTACAACAATATTAAAAAAATGGATTATCCACATATTTTTATTACAACAAGTTTAAGTGATAATAGAGTTTTATTTGATGAACCTGCAAAGTTCACAGCAAAACTTAGAGACTATAAAACAGATAATAATTTGCTTCTTTTGAAAACCGAAATGAATGCTGGTCATGGTGGAAAATCAGGAAGAGATGGCGCAATAGAAGAAATTGCTATTGACTATGCATTTGCGTTAAAGATTTCTAAAAAAATTTAGTACATTTTAAATCTTGAAAAAAAAAAATTAATTACCATATAAATCTAGCAAGTCGCCTAATGGGGCTTGCAAAAATAAACTTGCTTAACAAAGGAGGATATTATGACAAGTAAGGATCTATCTATATTTAACTCACTTAGACCTTTTTCAATTGGTTTTGATGATATGTTCGACCAATTTGAAAATATGTTGGGAAATGGGAATTTGACAATGCAGTCAAATTATCCACCATACAACATCCGAAAGACAGGTAAAGACAACTATGCAATTGAAGTAGCATTGGCTGGCTTTAGCAAAAAAGACGTTGAGGTTGAGTTCGAGGACAATTTATTAACAGTAAGAACAAAACAAGTTAATAAGTCTGAGGACAGTGATGTTAATGGAGAAATTATTCATAAAGGTATTTCTCAAAGACAATTTGCAAGATCATTCACTATTGCTGATGATGTAAAAGTTAATGGTGCTGAACTTAAAGATGGTCTTTTAACAATATCTTGTGAAAGAATAATTCCAGAACATAAAAAAAAGAAGCTTATTGAAATTAAATAAGTCTTAAACCTTGCTTGTGGGGATTTCTCCCCACAAGTTTAAATCTTTATTTCTTTGCCATTATAGCATTCAAAGCAAATGCTAATAATCCAGCAGGTATAAGTCCAGTTGTTAACAGTAGTTTTAAACTTATTCCGAAATCTGGAATATTTTTCACAAAGTCTGGTAACAATGACATCCCAATTCCAAAAGACAAGGAAAGAGCTAAAATTAATAAATTTCTTTGATCCATTTCTGCTCTTGAAATTAATTTAATACCAGCGGCTACAATCATACCAAACATAATAATTGCTGCTCCACCTATAACAGACTCTGGCATCGCTGCAATTATTCCACCTAATTTTGGAAATAATCCCATAAGAACCAAAACTATTCCAGCTATAGTTCCAACGTGTCTACTCACAACTCCTGTAAACGCAACTAGTCCAGCATTTTGTGAATAGGATGTATTTGGCATCGCATTAAATATTGCACCAAATGCAGTACCAACACCATCTGCCATAATTCCACCTGATATTTCTTTATCTGTAGCCTCTCGTTTAGCACCACCCATTGTTGTAGCACTTATGTCTCCAATTGTTTCAATTGTTGTAACAACTGACATAAACAACATTAGAATTATTGCACCAGGTACAAAATCAATTCCATATTGAAGTGGCATTGGAAACGCAAACCATGCTGCTGATGCAATTTTACCATAATTAACCATTCCTAATGCTGCCGCAACTATGAAGCCAGCTACTATTCCAATCAAAATTGAGGCTGCAGAAGCCATTCCTTTTCCTCTAAGATTGAAAAAGATAGCAACTATGAACACTGAAGCGGCAACTGTTAAATGATTTGCATTTGCAAAGATTTCAGGTTTATTATTCATTAACCATCCACCTCCACCTGCATACATAAAACCTACTTTAAGCAAACTAAATCCAATCATTAGTACAACTATACCAGTGACTAATGGTGGGAATAGATGTCTTATTGGTTTTAAAACTTTTCCAATAAAAATTTGAAAAATTCCTCCAATGAACGCTGCTGTAAATACTGCACCTAATCCTGCTGCTTTAAATGGTAGCATGATGGGTATAAATGCAAAACTCGTTCCTTGAACAATAGGAAGTCTTGCACCAATTTCTTTATATCCAACAGTTTGGATGATTGTTGCAACTCCCGCTACAAACAAAGCCATTTGAATCAAAAATATTTTTTGTTCAGGCGTTTGACCAAAAACTCCAGCCACAATGATAGGAACAGTTATATTACCAGCAAACATTGCTAGTACGTGCTGAATTCCTAAAGGTATGGATTTATTTAATGGAAGTTTCTTGTCTGGACTGTTTGTAGAGCCCGCTTTTGTTTTTCTTGAAGCCATATAACCTCCGTCGTTAACTTAATAGACGTTACATTATTGGCTATGAATTAATATAAAAAAACTGATTAACTTAGAACAAATCTATTTTATACAGTTAAAAAAACCTATAATGAGCAAATTTATTTCCAACTATAAATTCTAAAAACACCCATTTGAAACAAAACCCACAACTATATTTTCTGAATTTATTTCAAATCTTCGTTCACATGGAACAAGGTATTTTTTGCTATTATAAACTAGCTCAAAATTCCCTTTTGCATTTTTAAAGTCTTCATCTGGTTTTCCAAGCTCCATCTGAAGTTCACTAGCTGATTTTCCAAGAAATTTGCTTAATTTTTCATTTTCCTTTTCAACAATAGCGTCTGTTTTATCTTTAACAGTTTGGCACCCTGAAAAAAAAATTAATATAATTACAAGACTTAGTGCTGATTTTATTTTTGACATAAGTTTAAATTAACATTTTTTGTTTCATAAATTATTAACTTTTAAGTTGTATAAATAATTTACTTCTTATTACTTTTAGGTTTAATTATATTAACAATTGTGTTCTTTATTTGATAGTTCAAGCATATGAATGAAAAAACACTAGAAAAGATACTAAATATATTTTCAAAAGAAGTTTTGCCCTTAACTGAACAAGGTGTTGCTAAAGGTAGTAAAATATTTGGTGCCGCAATAATTAAAAAAGATGATTTATCACTTGTAGTTGCAGAAACAAACAATGAAATAGAAAATCCATTGTGGCATGGTGAGATCCATGCTCTTAAAAAATTTTATGAATTAGATGCAAATACAAGACCAAAAGAAAAAGAGTGCATGTTCTTAAGTTCACATGAGCCTTGCAGCATGTGTTTGAGTGCAATCACATTTTCTGGATTTGATAATTTTTATTATTTGTTTCCATATACTGCTACAAATGATGAATTTAATATTCCACATGATTTAAATATACTCAAAGAAGTATTTAAAATTAATAATGGAGAATATAATAAAGAAAATTCTTACTGGAAAAGTCAAAATATAAATTTACTTATTGAAAATTTACCTTCTTCAAAAAAAGAAAACATTTTAAATCAATTAGACGAAATTAAAAAAAAATATCAAGCTTTATCAAATCAATATCAGGAAAATAAGGATGGAAATTCTATACCATTAAATTAATTAATGAATACAAACCTTAAAATTTCAAATGTAACTAAAATATATCCTGGGTGTGTTGCAAACGACAATGTTTCACTCGAATTTAATAGTGGTAAAATTTATGCTCTTCTTGGAGAAAATGGTGCTGGAAAATCTACACTAGTTAAAATTCTATCAGGCGTCATCATTCCTGACGAAGGTAAAATTTATTTAAATGAAAATAATCTAAAGCTTAATTCGCCATTAGATGCAAAAAAAAATGATATTGGAATGGTCTTCCAGCATTTTAATCTTTTTGAAACTTTGTCCGTATTTGAAAACTTAATAATAGACTCAGATGAACAAAGGGAAAGTTTAAGAGAAAAAATTGATACGATTATGAAAAAATATAATTTTTCAATTGATCTTGATATTCCTGTTCTAAATCTATCAGCAGGTCAAAAACAGAAAGTGGAAATAATAAGATGCCTAATAAGGAGTCCAAAAGTTTTAATTATGGATGAACCAACATCTGTATTAACAGAACAAGAAACGAGTGAATTATTCTTATCTTTGAAAAAATTTTCAGAAGAAGGAATTTTAATTATTTATATTACACATAAACTAAAGGAAGTTATGCAGCTTTGTGATGAAGTTGCTGTAATGAGAAAAGGAAAGTTAGTTTCTGTAAGTGAAATAAAGAACGAAAATATTGAGTCACTTGCTAACAAAATGGTGGGTCAGAACCTAAAAACAATTAAGAAAAAAAAAGCAAAAACTTCATCAGATCAATTAATTAAAATAACGAATCTTAATTTTACAAGTGAAGATCCCTTTGAAACAAATTTAATGGATATTAATTTTTCTGTTAATCGAGGGGAGTGTTTAGGAATTGCTGGTATATCAGGAAACGGACAAAGTGAATTATTTCAAGTATTAAGTGGTGAAATTATTTCGGAAAAGAACTCTATAGAATTTAACAATAATTACATAGGAGATTTAAGTCCTCAAGAGAGAAGAGAATATTTGATGGCCTTTTCTCCAGAGGATAGACTTGAGCAGGCTGCAATTCCACAAATGAAAATTTTTGAAAATGTAGCTCTAAACAATTTTAAATCATCAAATTTTTTTAATAATGGATTAATAAACGAAAACAAAATTAAAGAACATTCCAAAAAAATAATTTCAGATTTTAATGTTAATACGGACAACATTGAATTAAAAAGCCAATTTTTGTCCGGAGGTAATCTTCAAAAATTAATTATTGGAAGAGAATTAATAACTTCTCCAGATTTATTAATTTGTTTTAATCCAACTTGGGGTTTAGATGTTGGAGCAATAAATTATATCCACGAAACATTGATTAAAATCAATGAACAAAATAAATCAATTATATTAATATCTACAGACACTGATGAGTTATTAAAATTAAGTGATAAAATTTCAGTAATTCATAAAGGAAAATTGTCAAAAATTATGAATGCTGAAGAAGTTACCTCTGAAAAACTTGGGATACTAATGGGAGGAGCAAATTGATTAAAATTGTAAAAAGAGATCAACCATCAAGAGCTATTTTTTTCTTTACACCCGTGTTAGCTATTTTTCTAACATTAGTAGCAGGAGGTTTGATTTTTTTTATTTTAGGTTTTAAACCATTTGAAGCTCTTAAATTTTTTTTCATAGTTCCAATCGCAGATAAATATGGTTTCAGTGAATTACTATTAAAAGCTACACCTCTTTGTTTAATTGCAATCGGTTTATCTTTTTGTTTTAAAAGTAATAACTGGAATATTGGAGCCGAAGGGCAATTAACTTTTGGAGCGATAGTTTCTGGAGGAGTTGCATTATTGTTTTATGAGCAAGAAGGATTTTACATTCTTCCAATAGTAATTTTAGCTGGTGCAATCGGTGGTATGCTATATGCATCCATACCCGCAATCTTAAAAACTTACTTTAATACAAATGAAATATTAGTAAGTCTTATGTTGGTATATGTTTCAAAATTAATTTTGGACTATCTTGTTGTTGGTCCTTGGAGTAATCCAGAGGGATTTAATTTTCCTGAAACCAGACAGTTCAGTGACTCTGCTAAACTTCCGTTATTATTTGAAGGACTAAGAATTCACGCAGGAATATTTTTAGCTTTAGCTGCAGTGGTTATCAGTTGGTTTGTTTTTTATAAAACATATTTAGGGTTCCAAATGAAAGTTTCAGGTTTTAGTTTAAAGACAGCAAGATATGCCGGATACAAAGGTAAAAAAATGATCATACTCGTTTTTTTAATAAGTGGTGCTTGCGCAGGTTTAGCTGGAGTTGGAGAAATAACTGGACCTATTGGACAGCTTCATAGAGAAATTTCTCCAGATTATGGTTTTACTGCTATAATTGTAGCGTTTTTGGGTCGTTTACATCCTGTTGGTATCATCTTTGCATCTCTAGTTGTTGCAATAACTTATCTGGGTGCTGAGACAGCTCAAATATTTATGCAAATACCTAAATATACTGGTCAGGTTTTTCAAGGAATGATTTTATTTTTTCTTCTTGCATCAGATTATTTACTTTTTTTCAAAATTAAATTTATAGGTTCAAAAAAATGATCATCGATATAAATTTTATTGGACTGATAATTGCATCAATAATGGCCTCCGCTGTTCCTTTGATCCTAGCGTCCTGTGGTGAACTTATTACAGAAAGATCCGGTGTTCTAAACCTTGGTGTTGAAGGAATGATGATCATTGGTGCTATTTCAGGTTTCGCATTAATGACTGTTACAGGAAGTTTAATTATTGCAATTTTTGGAGCAATGTTAGCTGGAGTTTTAATTTCAACTATTTTTGCATTCCTGACTCAAACATTAATCACTAATCATGTTGCTACTGGTTTAGCGCTTACCATATTTGGAATTGGTATTTCTGCGATGATAGGAAAAAATTTT
>CACGLD010000025.1:0-7500 GCA_902573755.1 uncultured Pelagibacteraceae bacterium | reverse complement strand
TTCCTAATACCAATGTAAAGTTGCAGTAAAGGTGCACGGGGTCTTTCCGTCTAACTACGCGAACTCCGCATCTTCACGGAGAATTCAATTTCACTGAGTTGATGTTGGAGACAGCGGAGAAATCGTTACGCCATTCATGCAGGTCGGAACTTACCCGACAAGGAATTTCGCTACCTTAGGACCGTTATAGTTACGGCCGCCGTTTACTGGGGCTTCAGAAGTTAGCTTGCACCAACCGCATTAACCTTCCAGCACCGGGCAGGCGTCAGACCCTATACATCCACTTACGTGTTAGCAGAGCCCTGTGTTTTTGATAAACAGTCGCTTCTCCCTGGCTTGTGCCACCCTCTTATAGTTGCCTACAAAAAAGGTCTTCCTTATCCCGAAGTTACGGAAGCATTTTGCCGAGTTCCTTCAACATCATTCTCTCAAGCGCCTAAATATACTCTATTAATCCACCTGTGTCGGTTTAGGGTACGGTCTTATGATGGAGCTATTTCTTGGAACCTTTTCGCGGCAAGCTCAATCCATTAAGAGCTTACAACTTACAAGATCCGTCACTACCATCTGGTTAAGGAATATTAACCTTATTTCCATCGACTACGGCTTTCGCCCTCGCCTTAGGTGCCGACTAACTCTGCGCGGATTAACCTTGCGCAGAAACCCTTGGATTTTCGGCGAAGAAGTTTTTCACTTCTTTTATCGTTACTTATGTCAGCATTCGCACTTCTGATACCTCCAGGATCCCTCACGGGTATCCCTTCGCAGGCTTACAGAACGTTCCGCTACCAGTTATAATTTTCGAAAAAATTACAAATCCACAGATTCGGTATATGATTTTAGCCCCGTTACATCTTCGGCGCAGAAACTCTATTAGACCGGTGAGCTGTTACGCTATCTTTAAAGGATGGCTGCTTCTAAGCCAACCTCCCGGCTGTTAAGGAATTTCCACATCCTTTCACACTTAATCATAATTTGGGGACCTTATCTGGTGGTCTGGGCTCTTTCCCTCTCGACCATGGACCTTAGCACCCACAGTCTGTCTGCTGAAGAACAACGTTTAGCATTCGGAGTTTTATTAGGTTTGGTAAGAATCTCTTCCCCCTAGCCCATTTAGTGCTCTACCTCTAAACGTCTATTTATTCAACGCACTACCTAAATAGTTTTCGCGGAAAACCAGCTATCTACGAATTTGGTTGGCCTTTCACCCCTTACCACAAGTCATCCAAAGACTTTTCAACGTCAACTGGTTCGGTCCTCCGGTAAGTGTTACCTTACTTTCAACCTGCTCATGGTAAGCTCATTCGTTTTCGGGTCTAATTCATTAAACTAATCGCCCTATTAAGACTTGCTTTCGCTGCGCCTACACCTAGATGGCTTAAGCTTGCTTAATAAATTAAGTCACTGACCCATTATACAAAAGGTACGCCGTCACTCTAAAAAGAGCTTCGACTGATTGTAGGCGTGCGGTTTCAGGTTCTATTTCACTCCCCTAATAGGGGTTCTTTTCACCTTTCCCTCACGGTACTAGTTCACTATCGGTCACTGAAGAGTATTTAGGCTTAGAGGGTGGTCCCCCTATATTCGAGCAGGATTTCACGTGTCCCGCTTTACTCAAGAATTTTGTTAAACATTACTCATACGGGACTATCACCCTCTATGGTTAGCATTTCCAAACTATTCAAATTTTTTTAACAAAACTACTGGCCTAGTCCGCGTTCGCTCGCCACTACTAACGGAATCTCAATTGATTTCTTTTCCTCTGGTTACTTAGATGTTTCAGTTCTCCAGGTTGTCTCTTTAAACCTATGTATTCAGTTTAAAGTACCACATAAAGTGGTGGGTTTCCCCATTCGGAAATTTTCGGATCAAAACTTACATACAGCTCCCCGAAACTTATCGCAGTATATCACGTCCTTCATCGGCTTTCAGTGCCAAGGCATCCACTACACGCCCTTAAACGCTTGATTTATGCACAGAAAAAAATTCTGTGTTGAATCAAATTTTTATTTGAACATTAGCTAATAACATTTCTAATGTTCGGATATAGATATTGATATTAATTATTATTTTATTCACAATTTTTTATAGCTAAGTGTTTTGGTGGAGGATAGCGGGATCGAACCGCTGACCTCCTGAATGCAAATCAGGCGCTCTCCCAGCTGAGCTAATCCCCCATGATCTTTAAATTGGTGGGCCGAGAAAGACTCGAACTTTCGACCCCACCCTTATCAAGGGTGTGCTCTAACCAACTGAGCTACCGGCCCCCATGCAAGAGAAACACTACTTTAAGAAGAGAAACGAGGACGGTCAACATTATCCATGTATATTATTTAGAATGAAATTTTACTTTCATTCATCCTTAGAAAGGAGGTAATCCAGCCGCAGGTTCCCCTACGGCTACCTTGTTACGACTTCACCCCAGTCGCTGACTATACCGTGGTCAAGGGTTTGAAACCTTGCCTTAAGGTAGAACCAACTCCCATGGTGTGACGGGCGGTGTGTACAAGACCCGGGAACGCATTCACCGTGGCACGCTGATCCACGATTACTAGTAATTCCAGCTTCATGCACTCGAGTTGCAGAGTGCAATCCGAACTGAGGTATCTTTTAAGGATTTGCTTAACTTCGCAGTCTTGCTTCCTGTTGTAGATACCATTGTAGCACGTGTGTAGCCCAACACGTAAGGGCCATGAGGACTTGACGTCATCCCCACCTTCCTCCAGCTTATCACTGGCAGTTCTTTCAGAGTGCCCAACTTAATGATGGCAACTAAAAGTGAGGGTTGCGCTCGTTGCGGGACTTAACCCAACATCTCACGACACGAGCTGACGACAGCCATGCAGCACCTGTGTTTCGTCCGGCCGAACCGAAAACTTTAATCTCTTAAAGTCGCGACGAACATGTCAAGTGTTGGTAAGGTTCTGCGCGTATCTTCGAATTAAACCACATGCTCCACTACTTGTGCGGGTCCCCGTCAATTCATTTGAGTTTTAACCTTGCGGTCGTACTCCCCAGGCGGTGTGTTTATCGCTTTCGCTGCGACACTGAAAATAAATTTCCAACGTCTAACACACATCGTTTACGGCATGGACTACGAGGGTATCTAATCCTCTTCGCTACCCATGCTTTCGTTCCTCAGTGTCAGTAATGATCCAGAAAGCTGCCTTCGCAATTGGTATTCTTTCTAATATCTACGAATTTCACCTCTACACTAGAAATTCTGCTTTCCTCTATCATACTCTAGCTGAAAAGTTTTGATGGCAGTTCCAGAGTTAAGCTCTGGGATTTCACCACCAACTTTTTCAACCACCTACGAACTCTTTAAGCCCAGTAATTCCGAACTACGCTAGGTCCCTTCGTATTACCGCGGCTGCTGGCACGAAGTTAGCCGGACCTTCTTATTCGGGTACAGTCATTTTCTTCCCCGACGAAAGAGCTTTACAACCCAAAGGCCTTCTTCACTCACGCGGCATCGCTGCATCAGAGTTTCCTCCATTGTGCAAGATTCCCCACTGCTGCCTCCCGTAGGAGTTTGGGCCGTGTCTCAGTCCCAATGTGGCTGATCATCCTCTCAAATCATAAATTTTTTTCTTATCACCAATATTACCTGGATTAATTCTTAAACATTTTGCTCCGTTCTCTGCAGCTTCTATGGCCCTTTTATAATGAAAATGAATATCTGCAATTATTGGAATTTGAACATTTTTTGTAATTTCTTTTAAGGCTTTTGAAGAGCTTGCGTCTGGACAAGACACTCTTACAATATCAGCACCCTCTTCATGAATTTCTTGAATTTGCTTTATTGTTGCAGACACATCGGTTGTCAATGTGTTTGTCATAGATTGGACTGAAATAGGATTATCTCCTCCAACTTTTACATTACCTACATTAATTACTTTAGTTTTTTTCCTATCAATATTTCTAAAAGGCCTAAGGCTCATAAAATTAGTCTAATTTAAATTCTTTATGCAAGACTGCTACAGCTTTTTTAACATTCTTAGAAGAAATAAGTACTGAAATTTTTATTTCAGAGGTAGATATAACAAGAATATTTATTTTTTTTGAGGCTAGTGCTTGAAACATCCTATAAGTTATTCCTGGTGTAGTTATCATTCCTACTCCAATAATAGAAACTTTTGATAAATCTTTATCAAAAGACAATTTTTTATAAGATATTGACTTATTTTTTTTTATTAATCTCTGAGTTTTTTTCAAATCCTCAGACTTAATTGTAAATGTTAAATCTGTTTCATTTCCATTTTGAGAGATGTTTTGAACAACCATATCAACATTAATTAAATTCTTAGATAATGGTCTAAAAATTGATGCTGCTACTCCAGGCTTGTCTTTAACACCCACAATTGTGATTTTAGCATCATTTTTCGTCGAAGAAATTCCGGTTATAATTTGATTGCTAAAAGTCTTTTTTGAACCTGTTATCAAAGTTCCACTTTTTTTAACAAATGAAGATTTAACTTTTATATCAATTTTATTTAACTTTGCATCCTGAACTGAGGTAGGCTGCATTACTTTTGATCCAAGTGATGCCATTTCTAACATCTCGTCATAAAAAATTTTTTTAATTTTTTTTGCTTTTTTATATTGTCTTGGATCAGTTGTATAAACTCCATCTACATCAGTATAAATTATACACTCTTCAGCTTTAATAAATTTTGCCAGCATAATTGCTGTTGCATCAGATCCACTTCTTCCTATAGTGGTAATTCTAAAATCATTGCTAATACCTTGGAATCCTGTGATTATTGGTATTCCACCTAAATTCAAATATTTATTTAGTTCTTTAATACCTACTGAAATAATCCTTGCACTTGAATGAGGACCATCTGTTAAAATAGGTAATTGCCATGATATCCAAGATCTTGATTTAAAACCATTATGTTTTAATCTACCAGCAATAAGTGCGCATGATGCTTGTTCTCCTGTCGAGACTAATGCATCATATTCTGCTCTATCAAAATTGCTACTTATCAGTTTAGATTTATTAACTAACTCATTTGTCACACCACTCATTGCTGATGAAACAACTACTACCTTATTTTTTTGCTTTTTGTAAAAAGCAATAATTTTACATACCTTTTTAATTCTATCTATTGATCCTACAGATGTTCCACCAAATTTTAATACGATAGTTTTCATGCTAGCTTTAATTATTAATATTTAATAAATAATGGATAAAATACATCTAAATTATTATGTCAACTATTTATCACAATGACTAGCGTAAATAAAAAAGAAATAGATAAATTTTCTAAAATGGCCAATGAATGGTGGGATCCAGAGGGTAAATTCAAACCACTTCATAAATTTAATCCAACAAGAATAAAATATATAAAGGAAAATATTATCAATAATTTCAAATTAAAAAATAAATTTAGACCTTTATCAGGAATAAATATTTTAGATATTGGGTGTGGTGGAGGTTTATTATCTGAACCAATGTCAAGAATGGGAGCAAATGTAACAGGTATTGATGCATCTGAAAAAAATATAAAAATTGCAAAACTTCATTCAAAAAAAAATAAACTAAAAATTAATTATTTATGCTTGTCACCTGAAAAACTTAAAATTGAAAAAAAATTTGATGTTATTTTAAATATGGAAATTGTCGAACATGTAGAGGATATAGATTTTTTTTTAAAGTCTTGTTCAAAACTTTTAAAAAAAAATGGACTAATGTTTGTTGCAACAATAAATAAAACTTTAAAATCTTATATTTTTGCGATTGTTGGAGCAGAGTATGTTTTGAGATGGCTTCCAATAGGAACACACGAATGGGAAAAATTTGTTAAACCAGAGGATCTTAAAAAAATTTTAATGAAATACGATTTATATCTCAATAAATTAGATGGTATGAATTTTAATATTATTAAGGACGAATGGAGTATTTCTGGAGATTTATCTGTAAACTACATAGCAAAGTTTATTAAAAACTAATTTTCCTTTTCATCAATCCAAGGGATCATTTGAGCGTCTATACCTTCTTCTTTTAATTCTTTTAAATCTTCCTTTGATGCACTGCCGTAAATACCCTTTGTTTTTTTTTTACCATTATAGTGAATTGATCTTGCCTCATAAGCAAAATTATCACCAACATAATTAAAATTATTTTTAATAAATTTTTGGTAATCTTTTATAGTTTTTTTTACATTATTATATTTTTCTAAGTTTACTTTTTCATCAGTTTTTAGTTTATGACTTATTAACTGGGGTGCCATAATTGTTTTTTCAACTTTTACTGAATTGCAATTATGGCAATTCAAAAGTTTTTTCTTTTTTAATCTTTCATACTCATTTGAAGATGCAAACCAACTGTCAAATTTTAAATCACAGTCTTTACAAACAAGTTTATATTTAATCATGATTCTTAATTAATTATTCTTTTTAATTTTTCAATCAGTTAACTTCTATAGTCTGCATTAATTTCGATATATTTTTTTGTTAAATCCATCGTATAAGCTGTAAAGTTCTTCTTTCCTGTAAAAGTTTCAATATTTATTTCTATATTTTCAGATTTCATGTAGTTTGCTGTTTGCTTTTCATCATAACTTTGATTTAACTTTCCACCTTCTACAATTATTATATTTCCAAACTTAATTAATAATTTATTTAAATTAATTTTAGGCCCAGCTTTACCAATTGCCATTATAACTCGTCCCCAATTTGGATCTTCTCCAGCAATTGCGGTTTTTACTAATGAAGAATTTGCAACTGAGAAAGCTATTTTTTTTGCATCTATCTCATTTTTACACCTACTAACATTGATTGTTATGAATTTTGATGCTCCTTCACCATCTGCAACAACTCTTTTAGCTAAATTTAAAAGAACATTATTTAGAGCTTTATCAAAATTTTTAATTTTATTTTCATTCACATTTTTTACTTGGTAATTTTTTACTTCATTAGTTGCAAAAATAGTTGCCATATCATTGGTGCTGGTATCCCCATCACAAGAAATAGCGTTAAATGTATTAGTAATATTTTTTTTTAATAACTTTCCTAAAATATCATTTGATAAAGTTGCATCAGTAAATATATAAGCAAGTGTTGTTGCCATGTTTGGATGTATCATTCCTGATCCTTTAGCTATTCCATATATTTTTACTTTTTCACTTCCAATATAACATTCCTCCATAGCTAATTTTGGCTTAGTATCTGTAGTCATAATTGCAAGGGCTGCCTTCATCCAAATGAATTTATTTTGGGTGTAACGAATTTTATTTATTAAATTTGGAATATTATTAGAAATTTTTTCATATGGAAACTTTTCTCCAATAGTACCTGTGCAACCAAAAATTATATTTTTGGTAGAAATTTTTTTAGGATTATCCTCGTCTTCTTTTTGTTTTTTATTTAATAATTTTGAGGTTAAATCTGCTATTTTTTTTAAACTTTCATAACCTTGCTTTCCAGTGAAAGCATTAGCGTTTCTTGTGTTTACAATAAGAGAGTATATTTTTTTTGGTCTTTGGTTAATAT
>CACGLD010000024.1 GCA_902573755.1 uncultured Pelagibacteraceae bacterium | reverse complement strand
ATGTAATATAGATATAAAGGATTATGTCTTAGCAAAACCAGGGGTGTATGCTGTTAAAGTTTTGAGAAAAAATAACAACAAATATCTTAAAGGAATTGCTAATCTTGGATACAGACCAACATTTAATCAAAAAAAAATATTATTAGAAGTTCATTTATTTAATTTTTCTGGAAATCTTTATAATAAACTTTTATCAGTAGAGTTTTTAGAGTTTATAAGAAAAGAAAAAAAATTTAATAATGTTAATCAATTAAGAGCTCAAATTAAAAAAGATTTAAATATCGCAAAAAAGACTAAATGACTAAAGCACAAATAAATCTACCAAAAACAGCTTTTTCTATGAAAGCTAACCTGCCAACTAGAGAGCCAGAAATTCTTGAATACTGGAAAAAAATAAATCTTTACGATGAATTAAGAAATCAAAGCAAAGGAAGAGAAAAATTCGTTTTACATGACGGCCCTCCTTATGCAAACGGAAATATTCACATGGGGACTGCTCTGAACAAAATTCTTAAAGATATTATTGTAAAATTTCATCAAATGGATGGAAAAGATTCTATCTATGTTCCTGGTTGGGATTGTCATGGCTTACCAATTGAGTGGAAAATTGAAGAACAGTATAAAAAAAACAAAAAAAACAAAAATGAAGTCCCAATAGTTGAGTTTAGAAAAGAATGTAGAACATTTGCCGAGAATTGGATTGAGGTTCACAAAAGTCAATTTAAAAGATTAGGTGTTGTAGGGGATTGGGAAAATTATTACTCGACAATGAGCTTTAATGCAGAGGCCCAGATAGTTAGGGAGCTTGGTAAATTCTTAAATGAAGGAAGTTTATATAAAGGTTTTAAACCTGTGTTATGGTCAACAGTTGAGAAAACCGCGCTTGCAGATGCTGAGGTGGAATATCAAGATCATAAATCAGACACAATTTACACTTCGTTTAAAGTTAAATCATCTAATTTAAAAGATTTACTTGGAAGCGAAATAGTTATTTGGACAACAACTCCATGGACAATACCAGCCAATAAAGCTTTGGCATATAACGAGTCCCTTGATTATATAATATTGGAAATAAATGATGAAGGTGATTTTAAAAACAGAAAAATTGTTATTGCAGACGCTCTGCTGGAATCATTTGTTAAAGAGTGTAAACTAAATAATTATAAAAAAATTCATAGCTTTAAAGGAAATGAATTTAATAACACTATCTGTAGTCACCCATTTTTTAAATCTTGGCTATGATCATGATATTCCAATGCTTGAGGCTAGATTTGTAACTACCGAGCAAGGAACTGGAATAGTTCACTGCGCACCAAGTCATGGACCTGATGACTTTAATCTTTGTTTAAATAACGGTATTAAAGCGATAGAAACAGTTGATGGAGATGGAAAATATACGAACAATGTGAAATTGTTTGAAGGAACTCATATTTTTAAAGCAAATCCTATTGTAATTGAAAAACTGAAAGAGCAAAAAAATTTATTATTTAATGGTGAGCTGGTTCATTCTTATCCACACTCATGGAGGTCTAAGGCTCCACTTGTGCATAGAGCAACTCCACAATGGTTTATTTCAATGGAAAGTCATAAATTAAGATATAAAGCATTAAAGGCTATTGATGAAACAACTTTTTATCCAAGTAAAGGTAAAGAAAGATTAAAATCAATGATAGAAACAAGGCCTGATTGGTGTGTTTCAAGACAAAGAGTTTGGGGAGTACCTCTTCCGATTTTTGTAAATAAAAAAACAAAAGAAATTTTAGTCGATGATGAGGTTATTGAAAATATTGCTTCTATTTATGAAAAAGAAGGTTCGGATTGTTGGTTTTCAGATGATCCTCAAAGATTTTTAGGAAATAAGTATAAAGCTGAAGATTTCGAAAAGTTAAGTGATATTGTTGAGGTTTGGTTCGATAGTGGTTCAACTCATTCATTTGTTTTAGAAAAAAGAGATGATTTAAAATGGCCAGCATCAATGTATTTAGAGGGATCAGACCAACACAGAGGTTGGTTCCATTCATCATTATTAGAGTCTTGCGGAACTAGAGGAAGAGCACCTTTTGAATCAATTTTATCTCATGGATTTGTTGTAGATGGTAAAGGTTTGAAAATGTCTAAATCTTTGGGAAATGTAATTGCTCCTGAAGATATTTTAAAAAAATATGGTGCTGATATTTTAAGGATATGGGTAGCATCATCAAATTATGCAGAAGATTTAAGAATAGATTATTCAATATTAGATCAACACGCCGATTCATATAGAAAGATTAGAAATACATTTAGATACTTGCTTGGCAATATTAATGATAATTTTGAAAATATAAATTTAGATGAGCTAGATTTATCTAAGCTACCTGAGCTAGAGCAATTTATGCTGCATAAAATTTTTGTATTAAATGATAAATTTAAAAAATATTTTAGAAATTATGATTTTCATAATTTATACAAAGAACTACTAAATTTCTGTACTGTTGATTTATCTGCTTTTTATTTTGATATTAGAAAAGATAATCTGTATTGCGATCCTAAAGGTTCAGAAAAAAGAAAATCCACTATTTTACTACTTAATATAATTTTAAATGCTCTGTTAAAATGGTTTGCTCCAATTTTGTCTTTCACAACTGAAGAAATTTTTAAATTGTTATTTAAAGATCAAAAAAGTATTCACCTTGAAAAATTTTTAGAATTTCCTGAAAAATTGAAAAATGAAAAACTTAGCAATAAATGGAGTGAATTAATAAAAATTAGAAATATATGCAATATTAGCATCGAAGAAAAAAGAGCTAGCAAAGAAATAGGATCAAGCTTGGAGGCAGATTTAAAAATACAATTAAATCAAAAATTAAAAAGTCTTACAGAAAATACAGATTTTTCTGAACTTTGTATTACTTCAAAAGCTGAAGTTAGTTATAAAGATGATATTGAGACAACAGCAATCGCCAGCAAAGCAAAAGGATCAAAGTGTTTGGTTTGTTGGAAGATTAAAGAAACAGCATGCAATAGATCCAACTGTGCTTTAAATTAGTAATGATAAAAAAAGGCTTAGGAACAAATTTTTTTATTAATTTTTCTCTTATTCTGTCAATTTTTTTACTTGATAGAATTTCTAAAATTTATGTAATTTCTCTAGATAAAAAATTTTTAGGGTCTGAAATATTTTCTTCAAAATTTTTAAATATAAAGTTAATTTGGAATGAAGGAATTGCTTTTGGATTATTTTCTTTTGATGAAAAGAATCTATATAATTTCTTAACTCTATTTATTGCTATAATTATTTTTATTATTTTTTTTATGTTCATTAAAAGTATAGGATTTAAAAAATACTCTCTTCTTTTTATTTTAGGTGGGGCATTAGGAAATATTTTTGATAGAATATTTTATAAAGCAGTTCCAGACTTTATTGATTTTCATATAAACAATTTTCACTGGTTCATATTTAATGTTGCTGATGTTTTTATATCATTAGGTGTTATTTTTATGATATTATTAGAATTTATTGGTAATAATGAAAAAAAAAATTATGAATAAACTTAAAATTATATTGCTGGCTATGGTTTTGACTGGTTTATTAAGTTCATGCGGGACTGTTAAGGATGCTTTTTCAATGCAAAAAAAAAATAGCACAGATGAGTTTTTGGTTGAGAAAAAAAATCCATTAAAATTACCTCCTAATTTTGATGAGTTACCAGTTCCAAATGCAGAAAAAGGTTTAAACGAAAGCGACAACAAAGAGCAAATTGAAAAATTGTTAAAATCAGAGGATAATGGTGATGATCAAAAATTAAAAACAGAAACTAAATTAAAAAAATCTTTTAACGAACGCCTTCTAGGTAAAATTAAAAATAATTAATGTTAACAAAGGGTATTAATTTTAAAAATTTTACAGTCAAGACGAATTATAAAAATCTTAGTAAAAACCTTAATAGTATTATCAAAAAGAATAACGAAGTTTTAAATTCTTTAGGAAAAAATTATATTTATAGTTACGATAAAAAAAAAATAAAAAAATTTAAAAAAAATTCAAATTTTAGAATTATAGGCATGGGCGGTTCATCACTGGGAGCTCAAGCTATTTATGATTTTTTGAAACATAAAATAAAAAAAAATTTTGAGTTTATTAATAATCTACAATCATATTATAAATTTAATAATAAAAAAAATTTTACCAATTTGATTATTTCTAAGTCTGGTAACACAATCGAGACCATAGTTAACTCAAATATTTTAATAAAAAGAAAAGATAAAAATATCTTTATTACCGAAGAAAAAGATAATTATCTTTATTCTTTAGCGCAAAAATTAAAAGGAGAGATAATTCATCACAATAATTTTATAGGTGGCAGATACTCTGTATTGTCAGAAGTTGGCATGTTACCCGCAGAATTGATGGATTTAAAACCAAAAGATTTTAAAGTTTATAATAATTTAATTAAAAATAAGCATTTTATAAAATCTTTAATTTCAAATGTAGGTTCAATTTTATATTTTTCCAAAAAAAAAAAATTTAATTCAGTAATTATAAATTATGATGAAAAATCTGAAAATTTATTTAAATGGTATCAGCAACTTGTTGCTGAAAGTTTAGGAAAAAAACAAAAAGGAATTTTGCCAATTGTTTCAAATATGCCTAAAGATAATCATAGTGTGATGCAATTATATTTAGACGGCTTTAAAAATAATTTTTATACTTTTTTTTATGTTCATGAAAATATATCTCAAAAAATAAACAATAATTTAATTTTATCCTCACAAAATTATTTAAAGAATAAGAAAATTTCTGAAATACTCATTTCCCAAAAACTTGCTAGTGAAAATGTTTTTAAAAAACAAAAAATACCTTTTAGAAGTTTTTATATCAAACAAAGAGATGAAAAAACACTTGGAGAATTATTTTGTTTTTTTATTTTAGAAACTATTTTGTTGGGCAAAGCACTAAATTTAAATCCTTATGACCAACCTTCTGTCGAACTTATAAAAAAAGAGACTAAAAAGTTATTAGTTTAAGTTAGAGAAAAATAATATCTTTGATATTCCATATCTTTTTTCTTCAATAATATTAAATTTCAATGGCATGATATTTTCTTCTTTTTTATGTCTATGAAGTATTACTATTCCTCCTTTTTTTAAAATTTTACTATCTCGAATATTTTTAAATAAAATATCAATTTTTTTATCTTTGTAAGGTGGGTCCAAAAATATAACATCAAATGTATTTTTTAATTCTAAAAATGTATTCAATTCATAGGTATCTTTTTCAAAAATCTCAAAATTATTTATTGATTTTAGCCCCCCCCAAATTACTTCTTAAAATTGGTAAAACTTTCCTATAATTTTCAATAAAAACTACTTTTTTGGCTCCTCTTGATAAACACTCAATTCCAAATGAACCTACACCAGAAAATAAATCTAAAATATCTGATTTTTCAAAATTAACTTGAAATTTGTTTGAGTGTTTTATGATATTGAAAATAGATTCTTTGGTTAAATCTTTTAATGGTCTGGTATTACTATCAAGAGGTTGTATAATTTTTTTGCCTTTAAATAATCCCGATATAATCCTCATTAATTAATTACTTTGTAGCCAATATCTCTTCTATAAAATCCGTCTTTCCAATTTAACTTATCTAAGTTATTAATAACGCATTGTTTTGCATTTTTAAAATCTTCTGACACACTAACAAAATTCAAAACTCTTCCTCCAACAGCCTCTATTGTATCGTTTTTTTTAATTGTCCCTGCATGAAATAAATATTCATTTTTATTTAATGATATTTTATCTAAATTTTCTATTGCTACATTTTTTTTAAATTCATCTGGATAACCATTTGAACATAATACTATACATATACTCTTTTTTTCAGACCATTTAATCTCAATTTTATCTAGTTTTTTATTACAGCAAGCAATAATAATTTCTGCCAAGTCAGTTTCTAGTTTTGGAAGTATAGTTTGACATTCTGGATCACCCATTCTCACATTATATTCAATTAAATACGGTTCACCTTTAGTTATCATCAAACCTGCATATAAAAATCCTTTATATTCAGTCCCTAATTCTAAAAGACCTTTAATTGTTGGATTTATTATTTTTTCTAAGATTTTTTTTTCTAATTTATTATTAATTAATCGAGAAGGTGAATACGCACCCATTCCACCAGTATTTTTTCCTTGATCACCCTCATGAACCCTCTTATGGTCTTGAGCTGTATCAAAATTTTTATAAATTTTTCCATCATGAATAGTAAAAAAACTCATTTCTTCGCCCTCCAAAAATTCCTCAATTAATAAAGATTCTGCTTTGCCAAATTTTCCATTAAAAATTTCTTCTATAGCTAAACAACCTTCTTTTTTATCATTACAGATATAGACTCCTTTACCAGAAGCCAGGTTGTCAGCTTTTATTACTGTTGGGAATATAACTTTTTCTAAAAAACTTATTGCATCAATTTTTTTATAAAAAATTCCAAATTTTGCTGTAGGAATTTTATATTTCTCACAAAGTTTTTTTGTGAATATTTTTGAACCTTCAAGTTGAGATGCTATTTTGTTTGGACCAAAAACTTTTATTTGAAATTTTTCTAAATAATCTACTAATCCATCTACCAATGGTTTCTCAGGACCAATAATAACAAGGTCGACTTTCTTATCTAAAACAAAATTTTTAATATGTTCGAAGTTATCTATTTTTAAGTCTATATTTTCTGCAATTGTAGACGTACCCGCATTTCCAGGTATACAAAATATCTTATCTATTTTGTCTGATTTTTTTAAAATTACAGAAATTGCATGCTCTCTTCCACCACTTCCTATTATAGCAACTTTCATATAAACTATATAAACTATAAATGACAAAAAAATTAGCAAAAATAAAATATTTTCCAAATAATTTTCAAATTATTGAACAAGGCGATTATGTTGAGTGTGCAGTTTCAGGTAAAAAAATTAAAATTGAAAATTTGAATTATTGGAATGTTGAATTGCAAGAGCCATACTATTCATATAAAGAGGCTTTTCAAAAAAAAGAGCAAATAAATAAAAATTAGAACTTATTTCCATCTATTATGTGTCCAAATCCAATGCTCAGGGTTCTTTATTATCATTTTTTCTAAAATAGAATTTAAATTTTCAGTTATATATTCTATGGATTGTTCTTTCGAAAAAGTGACTGGTTTTTCAATAGTTATTTTAAAATTTATATCTTTTTTTCTCTCTATGTTTATAGGTACCACTGGTATATTAAACTTTTTAATGAGCTGACCTGGTATGGTGGTCGTAAGGGCTTTGTGTTGAAAAAAATTAGACAAAATACCTTCTGACACTCTTTGATCAATCATAAGCGCTGTGGAATAATTTTTTCTTTTTAAATTTATTAATCTTTTCATTCCACCTATTCCTTTTTTTATCTGATATTTGCAGATATAATTTTTTCTAATTTTTTCCATTACTTTATTTAAATATAAATTATTTAAAGGACGATAAATTGCTGCTAAATTTATACCTTCTTTTTCTAAATGCATTGCCATTAACTCAAAGTTACTCAAATGTCCTGAAATAAAAATTACTTGCTTGTTATTTATTTTTATATCTTCAAGAATTTCTTGACCTTGAACTTCTATATTGGATGCAAGTTTTCCAAATCTGAAGTCTCTAATAAACATGTATTCTGCAAAAACCCTTCCATAATTATTCCACATCATCTTCGTAATTCTATTTAATTTTGGTTGATCAATATCTGGAAATGCTTTTTTAATATTTGAATGTATTAACTTTTTTGATCTAAAATATGGACCTATTATTTCAAAAATGATTCCTCCAATCTTAGAAGATAGTTTTGCTCCCAAAATCTTAAATAACAAAAAAGTAAAAATTGATACTAGAAATTGAAAAAAATATCTAATTCGTTTCATAATCTACATTATAGATTTAATAAGTTTTTCTTCATCTATGATTTTTAATTCAGATTTTATATATTTTATTTTATAACTATTTTTATTATTTTTTAGTCTCAAATAATCTTTTTCTGTTGTTAATATTTTACAATTCAGGATGCTTGCTTCATTTAAAATTTTATCAATATCTTGATTTTTATATTCATAATGATCAGGATACTCATAATTTTTTGAAATTTTAAATTTATTGTTTTTTAACATAGAAATAAAAGTACCATGATTGCCAATACCTGAAAAAACAAGGTAATTCTCTCCTTTATCAAATTCATCTAAGTTTACTGGTTCGTATTTACCAATATGAATATTTATTTCAGGATTAATTTTATATAATTGCTCTTTTATACTATTAGTATTTTCCAAGTTACCATTTAAAAAGACATGTTGATATTTTTTAAGTACATTAATCGGTTCTCTCAATGGACCAGATGGAATTGTCATTCCATTACCAATCCAATTAATACTATTAAAACATACAAATCTTACATCATAATCTAATGATTTATCCTGAAGGCCATCATCAATAATAGCAAATTCATAATTTTCATTTTGTGCATTTTTCAAAGCATTTAATCTTTTTTCTGATAAAAAAAGTCTTCCTCTTCTTTCCAAAAGTTTTTGCTCATCATATTGATTTTTATAGAACTTTTTAACAAAACAAGATTTCTTTTTTCTTTTTGTTAAAATTTCGTTTATTTTTATAGATAAAGAGGTTTTGCCAGTTCCTCCAATATATATATTTCCAACACAAATAGTTTTTATTTTTAAACTTTTACAAACTGTACTTCTTTTAAGTTTAGAAAATAATCCTATTAATATCGAAAATGGGAATAGCAAGTAAGCAAAAATATTAGGCCTTTTTAAATTCCAAAACTTAGGTTTTTTCAAATTCATTCTTAATAATATTATCAAGCTCTTTTATAATTTTTTTAAAGATTTTTGTCCCAATATTCTTTATTTTTTTTCCAATATTTCTATTTTTTTTAAAAATAATTGAGCTAGCAAGTTTTTGTGGTGTTAAAATTTTAATTGCAATTTTGATTGATTTTAATTTTTTATAAATTTCTTTAAAGTTATCTATATTTGGTCCATGCAAAATTCTTGCTCCATAACGCGCTGCCTCCAAGGGATTCTGTCCACCTCTTTCAATAATCGAACCGCCTAAAAAAACTGATGAGGATATTTCATGAAATTTTTGAGTTTCACCAAATGTATCTACAATATAAATATCAACATTCTTTAAATTCTTCCATCCTGAGCTGTGAGTTTCAATTTTTAGATTAAGCTTTTTAAGTTCTTTTATAATTTGGGGAACTCTATGAATATGCCTTGGAATTATTATAGTTAGAGGATTCTTTACTCTTTTTTTTAACTCTAAATGCGCTTTAGCACAGAATTCTTCCTCACCAAGATGTGTACTTGTAGCCACCCAAATATTTCTATTTTTAAATTGTTTTTTTAATTTCTTTTTCTCTTTACTATTCTCTGGCAATTTGTTTTCTATAAATTTTAAATTCCCAATATGATTTATTTTTGTAGAATTTATTTTTTTTAAATACTTTTTCGTTTCTAAGTTTTGGGGATAAGAAATTTTAATTTTTCCAAAAATTGATTTTGTAAAATTTTTTATTTTCATCCATCTATTGAAAGTTT
>CACGLD010000023.1 GCA_902573755.1 uncultured Pelagibacteraceae bacterium | reverse complement strand
GTTTCGCAAGTCCAATTATTAATTATGACGGTAAGACTATTGGAATTATAGATGCCTCAACTGACTATATGTCTAGAGAGCAACACACTCTAGCTTTAGTGAAACTTGCAACTAGAAGTATCGAAACAAAGTTATTTTTAAAAAAGTTTGAACATGAATTAATTTTATCGTTTCATCCTCGACAAGAATATCTATCTACAACCAGCGTAGGTTTATTGGCTGTTAATGGAGATGGTCTAATTGTAGGTGCTAACAGTAATGCAAGAATTATGCTTAATGGACTAGAAGATCTTAAAAATGAAAATTTTAATAAAATTTTTACTAATTCATTTTCATCTATCGCATCTGATTTGTTAAATAATAAAACATTAAAAATTACCGATCATTTAGGTTCATCCGTTTTTGTAGTTAAAAGTCAAATTTTTAAAGAAAACAAATTTATTGAAACAAAATCAGAAAAGAAAACTTCTGCATGCAAAAATTGCGAAGATACTAAAATTAAAAGAGAAAAATGTGTTTTAATTAGATCAACATTTAATGAAACAAATAATATTTCTGCAGCATCAAGGAAATTGGGTGTTTCAAGAACAACGATTTATAAACACTTACAGTAAACTATTTTAATCAATGGGATAGTCCCAAGCATTGCCACCTATTACTTTAGAAATTGCTGAAAAGTCTTTAGTATCATTTCCATCTTTGCAAAATTGGTCATAAATTTCTAAAGCCATTTTTCCCAATGGCGTTTCTGCATTTACACTCTGGGCACAATCATTTGCAAGTTTAAGATCTTTATTCATCATTCCTGCAGAGAAACCTGGACGATAATTATTATTTGAAGGTGTACCATCAATTAAACCAGGCAAGGGTGGATATACTGAAATTGGCCAACTATTACCAGATGCATTTTTCATAATTTCATGAACTTTTTTGATATCTATATTTAATCTTTTTGCTAACATCAATGACTCTGAAGCAGCAATCATTGCAATGCCTAGAGCCATATTGTTACAAATTTTGGCACCATTCCCACTACCTAAATCACCTGCATGAAATATATTTTTTCCCATAATTTTTAATAAAGGAAGCGCTTTTTCAAAAGCTTTTTTCAATCCACCAACCATTATATTTAAAGTTGCTTTTTGGGCCCCCATTACTCCACCACTAACTGGTGCATCAATCATTTCTATTCCTATTTCTGAAGCTTTTTTTCCAATTTCAATAGAAGTTTGAATATCAATTGTTGAACAATCAATTAGCAAACAATTTTTTGATACTTTATTTATTATTCCATTATCTCCTAAATAAACTTCCTTAGAATGCTTACCCTCTGGAAGCATGGTTATAACTGTTTCTACATCATGTGTAATTAGGTCATCTAAATTTTTGGCTACTTCCAGATTTTTATCTTTTGCAATATCAAGCATTTTTTTTGAGACATCAAAAACTTTTACAGATTTTCCTGCCTTCATTAAATTTTCAGCCATTGGACAACCCATGTTGCCAACACCAATGAAAGCTATCGATTGAGACATTTTAATTTACTTTATTAATACAGTTTCCAGTTCTAAAAAACTCATCTAGATTATCAACTGCTAAATTTCCCATTGCAATTCTTGTATCTTTTGTTGCACTCCCCAGATGAGGTAAAACAAAAGCACTTGGAATTTTTAAATAACCAGGATTTAAATTTGGTTCATTTTTATAAACATCTAATCCTGCGGCATAAATTTTTCTTCTATTCAATGCATCAATTAAAGCTTCATCATCAACTATATCACCTCTTGCAACATTTGTTATGACAGCACCTTTGGGGAAATACTCAACAGTCTCTTTATTAATTAAGTTCTCTGTTTCTTTTGTGGCTGGACAACAAATTGATAAAACATCTGAGACTGAAAAAAGACTTTTTATGCTGTCATGATATGTTGCACCTTGCTCTTTATCTTCACTTAATTTTGAACGATTGTGATAATGAATAACCATACCTAAAGATTTTGCGATTTTTGCAATTTTTTGGCCAATACGACCCATACCTAAAATTCCTAATCTTGTTCCCGTTAATTGTTTTCCAATTAAATAATCAGCAGACCATTTCCACCCACCTTCTTTTGCGGACTCAATCCCTTCGGAAGCTCTTCTACATGCTCCTAAAATTAATAAAATTCCAATTTCTGCTGTAGCATCTGACAAAACTTCTGGTGTATTTGTTACTGCTATACCTCTATTTTTTGCTGCTTCTAAATCTATGTTTCCAAACCCAACTGCAAAATTAGAAATAATTTTTACTGAATTTGGTAATTGATTAATGGTTTCTGCATCTAATTTTTCAGTTAATGAAGATAAAATTCCATCACACCCTTCACTCATTTCGATTATTTTTTTTTGAGAATAAAGCTCATCATTAGTATTAAACTTTGCTTCAAATAATTTAGAAGCTTTATCTTCGCTTTCTCTTATTAAACGTCTTGTTATTAAAACTTTTTTCATAAATTCTATTTTAAAATTTCAGGTTTTGGTCCGCCTGTGTACCAATCTAAAACTTCAATTGTATGTAATATAGGAACTTTAGTACCATGAGAAATTTGGGTAATACAACCAATATTTCCTGTAGAAATAAAATCAGGATTTAAACTCTCTATATTGTTTACTTTTTTCTCTAATAGTTGTTTTGCAATTTTTGATTGTAAGATGTTGTAGGTTCCAGCTGAACCACAACATATATGACCCTCTGGTATTTCCATTATTTCATTATTAGTTTTTTCAAGTAAAGATATTGGTTGAGCATGAACTTTTTGTCCGTGCTGCATTGAGCATGCAGAGTGATAAGCAACCTTATATTTTTTTCCTTTTGATTTTATATCTAATTTTAAACTTTCAAAAATATATTCGGATATATCCCTAGTTAAATCAGATATCACTTTAGCTTTTTTACTAAGCTCTTTATCATCTCTAAAAATAAATCCATAATCTTTCATAGTAGTTCCACAGCCGGATGTGTTTGATAAAATTGCATCTAAGTTACCTTTTTGATGCTCCTCATACCAAGTATTAATATTATTTTTAAAATCTTGATGAGCATCTTCCTCTTTTCCTAAATGATGATTTAATGACCCACAGCAACGGATTTTTTTCGGAACAACTACCTCAACACCATGCCTATTTAATAATCTTATTGTTGCTTCATTTATTTGAGGAGATATTTCTTTTTGTACACAACCAGTCAATAACGCTACCCTTGCTACTTTCTTTTTACCTGAAGCTTTATAAACTTCCTTAATTGGCAAATTTTTTTTTGGAAAACTACTTGGCATCAAATCGATCATGTCTTTAATTCTTGAGGGCATTAAAAATTTGAAAGGTTTACTTAATTTAACTAAAAAGCTTGATAATCTGAAAACTTTAGTATTTGGAAGGGTAATAGATAAAAAATATCTAATTAATTTATCAAATTTAGATCTTTCATAATTTTTTTCGATATATTTTTTTCCATGATCAATTAGATGCATGTAGTTAACACCAGCTGGACATGTCGTCATGCAGCTGTAACATGAAAGACATCTATCTATATGTTTAACAACTTTTTCAGTTGGCTTTTTATTATTTTCCAACATATCTTTAATCAAATAAATTCTACCTCTAGGGCCGTCTAATTCGTCTCCTAAAATCCCATACGTAGGACATGTTGCGTTACACATTCCACAATGAACACATTTTTTAAATATTTTTTCAGAAGACTGATTGTCTTTATCCTTCAATTGAGTTTCTGTAAAATTTGTTTGCATTAAAAGTCCTTATACATTTTTCCAGGATTAAATAATCCTCTAGGGTCAAAACTCTCTTTAATTTTTTTTGATATCATTAATTTTGTATCATCAACTGTAAATAATTTTTCAGTAAATTCAAAATCCTCAGATTTTTTAATTATCGTTACATACCCGTCATTTTGAATTATTGTATTTTTTACTTCTCTTATATTTTCATCACCAGGTACCTCAATCCAAAATAATGACCCAGACCAATCAATAAAATATCTGTATTTATTTTTGAGAAAACTCATCATGTTTTCAGACTTAGAAGGAGGCACAACTGCCCTTAAAAGATTATTTTTGGTTTCAGAAAATAATTGTAAACTATTTATACTTTTCCAAAAAAGATCGGATTGATAAATATCTAAATTTGAAGTTTTATACTTTTTTAAATCCATTTCGTTTGAAATATCCTTAATTCTTTCTTTAATAGAGTTTTGATCCCCTTCGATTCTGAATGCAAAAAAAGCACCCTCTTGATTTAAATCATTTAATTTAAATACTTTACTTTTATTTGGTATGAATTTTTTTGATTTAGGTTCATCTGGTACAAACACTGCGCCTGATATTTCATTACTGGAACTCAAAACCATATTAAATAAATCTGAAATTGTTTTTGGATCTTTCTCATAGATTATAATTGTATTTTGAGATGGCTTTTTTGCTGAGATTTTTAAAGTAACTTCTGTAAGAGCAACCAATGTTCCAAAAGACCCACTAACTAATTTAGATAAATCATATCCAGTCACATTTTTAACAACTGTACCTCCTGATTTAATTATGTCGCCCTTTCCATTTACCCCTCTAAAACCTAAAATAAAATCTCTTACGCTACCTACTTTAAATCTTCTTGAGCCTGCAAAATTGCAAGAAACACATCCACCAGCTGTTCCTTTGTTTGATTTTCCATCTTTAAGGTAACCAAAATCAGTTGGTTCAAATGAAAGTTCTTGATTATTTTTTTCTAAAATATTTTCTATATCTTTTATCTGTGTTCCTGGCTTGACTTTTATATAAAGCTCCTCAGGAAGGTATTCAATAACACCGGATAAACTTGAGAGATCTAAGCTCTTTGCAGCTTGAACATTATATCCAATAAATTTTTTACTATTACTTCCATGGATATCAATTGGAAACTTTTTTCTATAAGCTTCTTTGATTAATTCTGCAACCTCTAACTCACTTGTGGGTGACAGATGATTAGAATCTTGGAAGATCTGGGAATTTTTCTTCTCCTTTGTGAACATGAACTCTTCCTTCCTCCGCACATTTTCTTAATATTGGATAAACTTTTCCAGGATTTAAAAGATTTTTTTCATCTAATGACATTTTAATATTTATTTGTTGCTGAATATCACTGTCATTAAATGCTTCACACATTAATTCTCTTTTTTCAATTCCTATCCCATGTTCACCAGATAATGCTCCACCCATTCTGACACAAGCTTTAAGAATTTCGGCACCAAATTCCTCTGTTCTTCTAAGCTCCTCTTTATTACTTCCATCAAAAAGAATTAATGGGTGTAAATTACCGTCACCAGCATGAAAACCATTAGCTACTCCTAAATTATACTTCTTCGATAATCTACTTATCTCTTTAAGAATTTCTGAAAGTTTTCCTCTAGGAATTGTTCCATCCATACAATAATAATCGGGCGCCATTGCTCCACATGCGGGAAAAGCTGCTTTTCTTCCTGACCAAAATCCTAATCTTTCTTTTTCATTTTTACTTAACTTAAAGCTGTTTGATTTATTTTTTTCTGCTATTTGTTTTATTTGTTTAAACAATTCTTCTACCTCAGATTTCGTTCCATCAAGTTCAACGATCATTAAAACTTCGGCATCCATGGGATAACCAGCATGAACAAATTTCTCTGTTGCATCAATTAAAGCTTTATCCATTATTTCCATACCTGCTGGTGTAATTCCATTTGAAATAATATCTGTTACACAATTTCCTCCGTCTTCAATTGTTGGAAAACCAATCAAGGCGGCTTTAACTATTTGGGGATTTTTTAAAATTTTAACTGTCACTTCCGTGATCACACCTAACAATCCTTCAGATCCGCATATCAATCCTAATAAATCATACCCCTCTTGATCTAAAGTTTTTCCACCTATTCTACAAATAGTTCCATCCATCATAACCATTTCAACACCTAAGATATTATTTGTTGTGGTTCCGTATTTTAACGAATGAACACCTCCAGAATTTTCAGCAACATTTCCACCTATTGAGCAAGCTAACTGACTTGAAGGATCTGGAGCATAATAATATCCTTTATGCTTAACAGCATGAGTAATTGATAAATTTGTAACACCGGGTTGAGTAACAACACACTTGTTATAAAAATCTATATCTAAAATCTTATTAAATTTTCCTAGTCCTAATAAAATTGCATCATTTAATGGAAGAGCTCCGCCCGAGAGTCCAGTTCCAGCTCCTCTTGGAATAACTTTAATATTTTCTCTGTGACAAAACTTTAATATCTCACTAACTTCCTGAGTATTTTCAGGAAGCACGACAGCTAAAGGTAAATTTTTGTACGCAGCAAGTGCATCTGTTTCGTAAGGTCTTATTTCATCCAATTCGCTTAAAACATTTTTTTTATGAGTAAATTGTTTTAAATTATTAACAATTAAGTCTTTTTTACTGACAATTGTTCTATCAACTTTTGGTAAAGCTATTTCAGACATAGCTTAGCCTAGCATTTTTTTGATATTTTCCAATGCGTTAGAAATGTTATCTCGAGAGGCTGCAAAGCTAAATCTGACGTAATCTTTGCATGTTTTTCCAAAAGCAGTACCTGGGACTATAGCAACACCCGCCTCATGCATAGCTCTTTTACAAAATTCACTACCATCCATTCCGGTTCCAATAACTTTAGGAAATGCATAAAATGCTCCACCAGGTAAACTACATTCTACTCCTGGCAAACTATTCAAACCTTCGTGAATTAATTTTCTTCTTAATGTAAATTTTTCCATCATCTCGTGAATTGAATCATCCGGTCCATCTAAAGCTGCAATACCTGCAAACTGAGCAGCAGCATTCACACATGATACACTATTGATTAATAACTTATTTACATGTTCTACTAAATTCTCTGGCCAAAAACTCCAACCAAGTCTCCAACCTGTCATAGAGTAAGCTTTACTCCATCCCTCTAAGACAATTAATCTATCTCTTAATTCAGGATAGTTGAAAAATGTTGGCATTTCTTTTTCATCAAAAATTTGTCTGCTATAAATTTCATCACTTAAAATAGTTACGTGAGGATGTTTTTTTAAACCTTCAGCCAACTTATCTATTTCTGCTTTTTCTACAAAACTACCTGTTGGATTATTTGGATTAATTAAAATTAACAATCTAGTTTTATCAGTAATTAAAGATAAAATTTTATCTGCGCTAAATTTAAGATCCTTATCTTCAGTTAGATCATAAGGAACTGCTGTTGAACCAGTAAAATTAATCATAGATTCATAAATTGGAAAAGCAGGTGTTGGATGAATAATTTCAACTCCAGGCTCACCAAAACATTGTATTGCATAATGCATAGTTGGTTTTCCACCTGGCATTATCAGAATTCTTTCAGGATCTACTTCTGCACTGTAACGTTTCTTTATCCATCTAGTTACTGCTTGTCTGCATTCCAGAATACCATTTGAAAGAACATATCCATGATGACCATCGTCTAAAGCTTTTTTAGCTGCATCAACAACGTGTTTTGGAGTTTTAAAATCAGGCTGACCTAATCCTAAATGAATCATTGGTTTGCCTTGTGCTTCAAGTTTTTTTGCTTCAGCTAAAACTGAAAAGGCACTTTCTGTTCCAAGTCTACTTAAAGATTTTGCTAGTTCCATAATAAAAATTTAAATTAAAGTCGCCAAAGTAAACGAAAAATACTTTTTTGTCTATTTAGATAAAATGATTAATTTTATTAATTAATTGTTAAATCTCCTATATTTTAGTCTCTATATATTATTTTTGACGCATCAAGATCTTTAACAGACTTACAGCCCATCAAAATCATATTTCTTCTAATTTCTTTTTGCATATTTTCTAAAAGTCTTTCAACACCTTTTTGTCCACCAGCACCTAAGCTGAAAAGAAATGCTTTTCCAAAACTGCAAGCTGTGGCTCCAGCAGCTAAAGCTTTAAGAACATGTGTTCCTCTTCTTACACCACCATCAAGAATAATTTCTAATTTATCACCAACTGCATCTGAAATTGCTTTAACTTGATCAAATGGAGATCTTGATCCATCAAGTTGTCTTCCTCCATGATTTGAAATCATGATTGCTGTACAACCAATATCTATTGCTCTTTTAGCATCTTCTACTGACATAACTCCTTTAAGTGCCATTGGTTTGTTCCATTTTTTTATACAGTATTCTGCATCTTTCCAGTTCATTGCTGGATCATATTGTTCATTAATATAATCCATAACTGATTTTGCAATATTTGTTCCTTTATCAGTTTTGTTTTTTATGTTTGCTAATTCAAATTTTTTATTTGTAAAGTATTTGAAAACCCATCCTGGTCTCATTGCAAAACTCAATAAACTATCCAAAGTAAATTTAGGTGGTGTGGTAAATCCAGTTCTATGGTCTCTTTCTCTATTTCCAGCAACAAGCGTATCAACAGTAATACACATTCCATCAAAATTAGCTCTATTACATCTTTCGATTAAATCGTCAGTTATTGATTTGTCTTTGTGAATATAAAGTTGAAAAAGTTTTGGCCCACTAGAGACATTTGCAACCTCTTCAATTGAAAACGATGCCATTGTGGACATGCTATAAATTGTATCAAACTTCTCCGCAGCTCTAGCAGAAGCTTTATCTCCATCAGGGTCATATAAACTTTGCATTGCCGTAGGAGATAAAAATAAAGGCATACTAATTTTTCTACCAAAAACTGTAGTAGATAAATCTGGCTCACCAACACTATTAAGAATATTAGGAACTAAATCACAATCATTAAAAGCATCTGTATTTCTATTTAAAGTAACTTCGTCATCTGCTCCACCATCAATATAATGAAAAATAGGAGCGGGTAATTTCTTTTTAGCTAATTTTCTAAAATCATCAAAATTATAACAGTCATTAATATTCATGATGTGTCTTTATTAAAAGTTTTTAAAGAAATTAAACATATAACTATTTGCCCCAGGATTTTTATCTCCTAGACTTGCATTAGATATATGATTGTAGGAAAAACCTAATTCACTTGATTTTGAAAGATCAAGTGAAACTTGTAACTCACTTTTAAATTCAATTAAATGGCCTAAATCTTTACCATCTCCCTCGTGATATATTCCTGGTGTAAAGCTGGGGGTTAAATTTAATGCTCCTATTTTATATTGAGCTTGAACACCTGTATAAAAGTATCCTGCATTATCAGCTGTAAGTAAAAATCCAGTTATAGGAGAAAGATTTCCTAAAAAAGTATCTCTATTTAAATTTTCATTTTGATGTTGAAAGCCAATTAAAGTTGATTTTTTTCCATCATCGCTAAAATCAAACATTCCTGTGTAAACACTGAATTCTGTATTTTGATCTTTTAAAACTTTTTCCTCTGCAATCGAAGAAAATGCAAATATGATCATTAACAGATTGATTAAAAATTTTTTTAAATTCATCACTAATTAATTTATTTTTTAACTATAAAGCTTTTGTAGATTATTGCACCTCCGATTAAAAATATCAATATCGGCAATAACCAGAGAATATAAGTGTTTTTATTTAAACCAGGATCGTAAAGTATCCATTCTCCATATTTAGTTTTAAAATATTCATAAATTTGGTCTTCAGAAAGACCTTCTTGAAGCTTTTTATCAACTACAATTTTTAAACTGTTTGCAAATTCAGAGTCTGAATCGTAGACCGATTGACCTTGACATATAAGACATCGTAAATTTTTAGTTATTTTATTTCTTTTATCGTTCTCCTCTGCATTAACACTACTTAAAGGGAACAATATTATAACAATTAAAAAAAATTTCAGAAATTTCATTTTATCAATAAATTAATTTCATCAACTAAATCTTGGTTAAGAGGTCCAATATATTTTTTAATAATTTCATTATTATAAATTAAAAATGATTCAGGAACTCCATATGCTCCCCACTCAATTGCAATTGTACCATCTAAATCAATAAAGATTTCTTTATAAGGGTTTCCTAGTTCTTTTAAAAAATTTTCCGCATTTTTTAAATTATCTTTATAATTCATCCCAATAATATTTAATTTATTCTCTAAATTTAAATTCATCAAAAAAGAATGCTCTTGTCGACATGGTACACACCAGGATGACCAAATATTTAATAAATAAAACTTATTTAACTCAAAGATACTTGATGATTTTACATTTTCTCTAGAAAAAAATTCTTTGGTATTAAACACTGGTATCTCTTTTTTAGCATTAACATCTGGAATATATATTTTTGAATCTTCTAGACCTTTGTAAAAAATAAAAAATATTATTCCAAAAATAATAATAACTGAAAAAGGTAATATTTTATTTTTCATGATCTTTTTTGTAAAAAGCTAACAATGCCCGCAAAAGATATTAGAATTACTGATAACCAGATCCATAACATAAATGGTTTAACTTGGTATCTTACGTTGAAAAAATCTTGATTTTGAACCAGATTAATTACAATAAATTTATCTGACATAAGTGTTGTTTTAATATCAGCTTCACTTGTGGCAATGACAGGTTGATTATAAATTCTCAGCTCTGGCGAAAATCTATCTTCTTCACCATTTAAATTACTTATAAAAAAATTCGCAACAATAGCATTATAATTTTTTTCTTTTTTCTGATCAACACTTTCAAAAACTATCTTAGTTTTCGAATTTTCAAAAGTTTCACCAACCTTAAGATTTGTTATAATTTCGCTAGCAAATAAATTATTAAATAAAATACTTAGGATTAATAAACTAAATCCAAAATG
>CACGLD010000022.1 GCA_902573755.1 uncultured Pelagibacteraceae bacterium | reverse complement strand
TGATCTGGATATTTTTAAAAAACTAAAAGATCTTTAGCTCTATCTTGATCAAGATATTTGCAATTAGAAATTTTGCTGTTTTCTAATTCAATTAAAAGTGGGTTTCCTGTAGGAATTTCAAGCTTAGAGATCTCATTATCATCTAAATTGAACAAATGTTTGCAAAGAGCTCTAATGGAGTTTCCATGAGCAGAAATGAGAATATTTTCACTTGTTTTGTATTCTATCTCTTTGTTATAAAATTTTATTACTCTTTCATATGTATCTTTTAGTGACTCAGTGTCAGGAATATTTTCTAAAGGAATTTCTTTGTAAGTTTCAATATTTAGTGGATGAAATGGATTTTTTTTATCTAAAGGGTCAGGTCTAAGATCCCAGGAACGTCTAAATTGATGAACTTTTTCTTCTCCAAGTTTTACTTTCATTTCATCTTTATTTAATCCTGTAAGAGCTCCGTAATGTCTTTCATTTAATTCCCATGCACTCTTAACTTTTTTAAAATCTTGCAATTCTTCCTGTATAATTTTTAAAGTATTTTTAGCTCTTAATTGAAAAGACGAGTAATACTTATTAATCTCAATTTTTTCTTGTTTTATTAATTCACCAGCCTTTTTTGCCTCTGATTTTCCATCTTCAGTTAGATCGACATCAACCCATCCAGTAAATTTCTTTTCAAGGTTCCATACACTTTGACCGTGTCTTACTAAAATTAAATAACTCATTTGTTTATCTTTTAAATCAATTTGATAAATAAAACTATATTATTAATGATTAATTATTTTTCGAAATATAAATTTATTTTTTACTTATGCAATTTTATTCTAATTATTTTGTATTTGTTCCCAGGTAGTTTACTTGGTTGTTATGTTTATGATGATTGTAAAATCCAGCCTCAAATAACTGCAAACTTTATTGTTTCAACAAATCATTTGTACGCTTATATAGTGCTTTCAGTCATTGGTTTTCTAACTTACCGAAAAAGTAATCAATTCAATATTTTAAGTATATACTTAATATTTTTATCTATTGTGCTTGAAGTTTTACAATACTTTGTACCCAGTAGAAGTTTTGAATTTTCAGATTTATTTGGAAATCTAGCGGGTGTAATTATAGCTATAATTTTATTTTATTTTTTTAAAAACAATGAAAATTTCAAAAATTAGTTATTTATTTATTTTGATAATTTTTATTACAGGATGCTCGTCTGTTCCAAAAAATACATCAAATAGTTGCTCAATATTTGATGAAAGGTATCTTTGGTATAAACATGCAAAAAAAACTGAAAAAAAATGGGGCACTCCAGTTTATTTGCAACTTGCTATTATAAAAATGGAATCCAGTTTTAATAGATTTGCAAAACCCCCAAGACAAAAGCTATTTAAAGTGGTGCCTTATAAGAGGCCGTCAAGTTCTTTTGGATATTCTCAAGCAGTAAAAGGAACATGGAAACAATATAAGGATGAAACTGGAAATAAATTTGCAACAAGATCAAGATTTAAAGATAGCGTTGATTTTATTGGTTGGTATACAAACAAAACTGAAAAAATTTTAAAGGTTTCAAAAAAAGATGCTTTCAGACAGTATATTGCTTATCACGAAGGGTGGGGTAATTATAAAAATTATAAAAAAAATAAAAAAATTATCAATCTAGCCAAAAGAGTGGAGAAGCAATCAAATATTTATAAGCAACAATTATCAGAATGTAAAAATTCTTTATCAACTTCAAAATATATTATTTTTTAGAAAGTTGTTTTTTTAACTCAATATCAACAGCATCAATTCTTTTACTATTTTTTGCAAGAGCCAAGTACATTGTTGGGGTCACATAAAGTGTGAAGAATGTTGATATTATCATTCCACCAAGTATTGTCGATCCAACAGCCAATCTAGAAGCTTCACCAGCACCCGGTCCAATATTTCCAATAACTAGAGGTAACATTGCTATCATTGTACTTATAGATGTCATCATAATAGGTCTAAACCTTAGTTCGCAAGCTTCTTTAACTGAGGCTTGTATTTCTTTTCCAGTAGTTCTAATTTGATTTGCATAATCAACAATTAGAATACTGTTTTTTGTCGATATACCAATTAGAATCACTAAAGCGATTTGAGAAAAAATATTTATCGAACTATTTAAAAACAGAATGAATACCAGTCCTCCAAAAACAGCTAACGGCACTGTTAGCATAATTATAAATGGGTGGACAAAAGAGTTAAATGTTGCTGCCATAACTAAATAAGCAGTTAATAATCCAAGGGCAAATATTAAATAAAGTTCATTTGTAGTTTCTTTTACTTCTTCTGACTCACCTTTCCATGTTATTTGATTATTAGGTGCAACTTCTGCCATAATATTTTCTAGGTACTCAATTGCTTCAAATAAAGAGTAATTTTCATTTATATTTGCAGAAATAGTTACTGCTCTTTGTCTATCATATCTTGCTAATTCTTTTGCTGATCCCTCTTCTTTTAAATCAACTAAATTTGATAGTGAGATCAGTTCACCGGTAATGCTTGATCTGACAAATAATTTACTCAAGCTATCTTTATCTTTTCTATCCACTAAATATTGTTGGAGAATAATTGGATATTCTTTTCCCAATTTGTTAAATGTAGTAACTCTTTTACCACCATATAAGGTTTCCAATGTTTGACCAATAGATCTAGTTGATATACCTAAATCTTTTGCTTTATTTTTATTGATCACCAATTTTACTTCCGGTTTATTTCTATTATAATCTGACTCAATTCTTGATAATCCTCTATTTCTTCTTAGTTTACTTATAACTTCTTTCTGAATGCTTTCTAATTCTTCATAAGTGCTTCCTAAAATTACCATTTGGACTGGTTTATTATAATTGGAAACTCTGATCCCTTGAGGAGAGATCGGAAAAGCTAGAGTTTGCGGAACAGTTACTATCTTGCCAATGGCTTGTCTCATGATTGTCAAAGCATCTTTATCTCGTTTTTTCCAATCGTCTAGTAAAGCAATAATAATAAAACTATTGAATGAATTTGCAGAGCTACCAAAACCTGGAACTCTCATGATAAATCTATTATAGGGACTATCTTCAGCTTGTAGCAATGGAAGTAATCTCTTCTCTACATCTTGAGCTCTTTGTTGTGTGTAATCGAATGAACTTCCTTCATCGGTAAAACCAATAACCAAATAAACACCTCTATCTTCTTTTGGAAGAAGCTCTTTAGTTGTGTACACAAACAAGGCTACTGATCCAGCTATGATTAAAAATATAAAAGTTATTATAGTTTTTTTTTTATTAATCCAATAATTTAATGTTTCTTTATAAAAATTAGAAAAACCTTGAAAAAAAATATTAAATTTTTTTACAAAAAAACCATTACTTGATTTTTTTTTCAAAAATTTACTCGCAAGCATTGGAGATAAAGTTAAAGCAACAAATGATGAAACAACAATAGAGAAAGATAAAGCTATAGCAGTTTCTCTAAATAAAGTTCCAGATATTCCTTTGATAAATATTAATGGAATAAATACAGCAAGTAAGATTAAAGTTGTTGCAATAATTGCAAAGGTAATTTGTTTTGAACCGTTGTAAGCTGCCGCTAATGGGTTTTCTCCATTTTCTATTTTTCTGTAAATTGCGTCAGTCATTATGACTGAGTCATCAGTAATAATTCCAATTGCAAGTATAAAGCTAAGTAAAACAAAAATATTAATAGATAGATCGAACAAATAAATTCCAAGAAAAGATGCAATTAAACTTACAGGTAGTGCAACTGCAGGAACGATCACTGCTTTAATATTACCTAAAAATAAATAGATTATTATTACAACTAAAACAAATGCTATTGCTAAAGTTTTATAAACTTCATTAATTGCTGCATTAACATATGTGGCTCTGTTAAATGAAACCTCTAACTTTAAGCCTTCGGGCAATGTTTTTCTTACTTCAATAATTTTTTTTTGAATTTCTTTTGAAAGCTCAACAGTTGAGGCACCACTTTTTGCGTAAATTCCTATACCAACTGTCTTTTGATTTAAATTATTTTTGCTTTGAGCTTTAAATAATGTTTTTTCAGAAACAGGACCAAATTCTACATTTGCAACATCTGATAATCTTACAACTTTATCTTTTGTTCTTTTAATAGGTAAAAATTTTAATTCATCAATATTTGTATAAGACTTATCTAAATTAATCGTTAAATCTATATTATCTGCTTCTAAAGTCCCTGCGGGTAAACTAATGTTTTCATTTCTAAGTGCACTTTCCACTTCTTGAATAGTCATGTCATTTGCAGCTAGTTTAATAGGGTCAATCCAAACTCTTACACTGAGCTCTCTAAGTCCACCTAGCAGAATTCTTCCAACATTTTTTACACTTGAAAAAGAGTCTACAAGATATCTATCAGCGTAATCACCAAGCTCTAAATCTGACCAGGTTGAGGATGAAACAGAAAGCCACATTGTTGTGGTAAATCCAGCTGCTTGTTTTAAAATTTGTGGAGCATCAGCTTCAGAAGGTAAATTATCAACTACTCTAGCTACTCTTTCTCTTATATCATTAGCGGCATCATCTAGCTCAATGTCAGTATCAAACTCTATATTGATACTACTTCTTCCATTTTCAGACTTAGAGTCTATATTTTTTATTCCCTCTGCACCCCCTATAACGTCTTCTATCACTTGAGTTATTTCCTGATCTATGATTGGTGCCGAAGCAGATTTGTAATCGACTTTAACTTGTACAACAGGTGGCTGCAAACCATCAGGCAACTCTCTAACTGGTACTTCAGAATAAACAAATAAACCAAACACAATAAGTATTAAAGATAGCACCCAAGCTACAACTGGTCTTCTTATACTAACTTCAGTTATATACATTTATTTTCTTATTATTAATTCTTATTTTGCTCTTTAGTTGATTTCTTTTTTTTACCCCAGCCGGATGAATTTTGTTTTGAACCATATTTTATTGGTTTAATCTTTCCATTAGGTCTTGTTTTTTTTAAACCTTCAGCAACTACCGTGTCACCATCTTCTAGACCAGATGTGATTTCTACAACGCCTTTTTTTCTTAAGCCTATTTCTACTGGTACTTTCTTTACAGTATTTTCTTTGTCTACTTTATACACATAAACATTATCACCCTCCATTATCAGGCTAGTATCAAGAATACTTAACGAATTTCGTTCATTATAATTAATAGAGATTTCTAATAATGATCCAGACAAAAGTTCATTGTTAGGGTTATTTAATTTAATCCTTACTGGTAAAGATCTTTTATTTGTATTAATTCTACTTGCAGTAGACTCTACAGTTCCAGAATATTTTTTAAGAGCATTTCCAGAGAATTTTATATCTACGTTTTGACCTTTTTTTACATAAGGTGCAAAAGTTTCGGGTATATCGACATCAACAAATAGAACAGAAGTATCTTCTAAATTTAATACAATTGAGGTTTGAGACACATCTATATCGTTTGAAAAATCTCGTTTTCCAATAATCCCATCAAAAGGAGTAGTTATATTTCTATTCTTTAATTTTGCGATTACATCTCCTGTTTTGACTTTTGTGTTAAATTTAATTGGTTCTAATATTTCATATTTTTCAATATTAAAGGATTTAATTTGTGCAGGTACAGCAGTACCAAATGTTTCGATCGTATTTTGAAACAATTTTTGCTCAACCACTTTAACGATTATTCCTGGAGGAGGTCTTTTACTAAATTTTTTTTTGAAATGATTACCAATCATGGTTCTGGCAATGATTACAGCTGCAATGATAAAAAAGAATATAAGTACTATTGATGTGATTTTTGTTGATCTTTTCATATTCTAACTCTTTCCATACTCCGACCATGAGCCATCGTATATTGAAGGCATATATTTAGCATTTATTAGAGAATAAGCTAGTGCCAATACGCTTGCTGTTACTCCAGAACCGCATGAAAATACTGCATTTTTTTTTTGATCAAATTTTAATGATTTAAATTTTTTTTTTATTTCATCTTTACTTAAAAAAGTATGGTCTTCATTAATTAATTCAGAAAAGGGAAGGCAAAAAGAATTTTTTATTGAACCACTTCTTAAACCTTTCCTTGGTTCAGCAACTTTTCCCTCAAATCTTTCTCTACTCCTTGCGTCAACAACATTAAATTCTTTTTTATCAATATTTTCATCTATCTGTTTTTTACTTTTAACAAGGTTTTTATTTTCTTTACTAAAATATTTAGAAGTTTTAACAGTTACTTTTTTGTCATCTGTAGCTCTGTTTTCTTTTTTCCATTTTTTTAGCCCACCATCGAGTACACGCACTAGTTTTGGATCATGGCCATAGTAAATTAAATTGTACCAACATCTGCAAGAACTAATAACATCAGAATTATCGTAAACTACTATTTCATCATTATTTTCTATACCCATATTGCTCATTATTTTTTCCCAAGATTTAGGATCAGTAAGCATATGAGGTAAATCAGTATCTAATTTTGAATTTTTATCTAAATCAAAAAAAATTGCATTTGGGATATGTTCTTTGCAATACTCCTCGAAACCACTTCTTTGAGTTTGAGGCATATGCCATGAGCAATCAATAATTTTTACTTTATTAATATTGCTTTCCAACCAACTTGTATTAACCAAAGTCATTTTATCTTTTTTCTAAATATCGCTGATGATACTCTTCAGCTGGGCAATAATTTTTGACTAAAGAAGTTTTTGTTACAACTTTTCCTGATAATTTGAGGTTTTCTTTTTCTATCATTTTTTCAGCAGCAATTTTTTGCTGATCATTTAAATAAAATATTTCACTTCTATATTGAGTTCCGAAATCTGGTCCTTGAGAATTTAAGGTTGTTGGATCGTGAATTTCAAAAAAATATTCAAGAATTTTCTCGTAAGATATTACTTTAGGATCAAAATCTAATTTTACTACTTCCGCATGATTTGTTGTGCCTGTGCATACTTCTTTGTAATTTGTTTCAGCATTATAACCTCCACAATAACCTACTTCTGTTTTTATAACTCCATCAAGTTTACTAAACTTAATTTCTGGTCCCCAAAAACATCCCAATCCTAAAATTGCTATTTCCATTGATAATTAAGTTAATTAATTTAAAGTTAATCATATGCTGTCAAAAAATCAATTAGGCTTTTTTTACATGTTCATATCGGTATGTGCATTTTCACTTATGGATGTGATTGTTAAATGGTCTGATGATTATCCTGTTGGACAAGTACTATTTTTCAGAGGATTTTGTGGAATAATTCCTATTTTATTTCTAATTCCTAAAGACAAATATTTGAATTTTTATAAAACAACTAGACCCTTTCTTCATTTTAAAAGATGTTTAGCTGGATTAATTGCTTTGGTTTCTATATTTGTGGCATTAAGAAATTTACCTTTAGCAACTGTTGTAAGTATTTCTTTTGCAGCACCAATATTTATTACAATATTTTCAATTTTTTTATTAAAAGAAAAAGTGGGTATTTACCGGTGGTTAGCAGTTTTAGTTGGATTTGTTGGGATAATTTTCATAACCGAACCAGGTTTTAGCTCTTTAAATATATATTATATTTATCCAATAATTTTTTGTTTGGGCTTATCCTATGTCGCAATTGCTATAAGAAAATTATCTTCAACCGAGCCTGCTTGGTTAATTAGTTTTTTCTTTTCATTTTCTATAATGCTTTTAAGCTTTCTTTCTTTTTATCAGGGATGGATTTTGCCAAGTTTACTTGATTTATTTTTGCTATCTATGGTTGGTATATTAGGTGGTCTCGCAAATTTATGGTTGTCACAATCTTACAAATATTCAGAAGTAAGTTTGGTTTCTCCTCTAAAATATCTTGGACTAGTCTTTGCAATAATATTTGGATATTTTATATGGAATGAAATACCAACTTCTAAAACTTTATTAGGTGCTTTATTGGTTATTGTTTCATCAATTATAATATTTAGAAGAGAGATGTATTTGAAAAAAAAGCTATCTGTTTCACGTCATGAGTAAAAGCCCTTCATATTGGAATAAAGCAAAAAAATATTTATCCAAAAAAGATAAAATCATGTCCTCTTTAATTAAAAAATATAAATCTCCATCAGAAACGGTTCTTACCTCAAGAAAAGATGTTTTCTTCTCCCTTTGTAAAAGTATTATTGGTCAACAAATTAGTGTTGCTGCTGCTAATTCAGTTTTTTTAAAATTTAAAAAAAAATGTAAAAATAAGATTAATGCAAAAACAGTGATTAAATTATCTACTGCTGAATTAAAAAGCTGCGGTTTAAGTAGACAGAAAGTAAAAGGAATTAAAAGTTTAGCCAAACAAATTTTAAGTAAAGAGTTTAATCCAAGACTGATTTCAAAAATGTCTGATGAAGATGCCATAATTTATCTTTCTCAGCTAAGACAAATTGGGAGATGGTCAGCAGAAATGATTTTGTTATTTACTTATAATCGTCCTAATATTTGGCCAATTCAGGACATTGGTTTATTGAGAGCTATTTCAAAAAATTTTAATAAAAAATATCTTCCATCAGAAAGTTACGTTAAATATTTAAATAAAAAGTTTTCACCTTATTGTTCAGTTGCAACCTGGTATTTATGGAGAAGTATAGATCCTGAGCCTATACAGTACTAAATCTCTATATCACTCTATCCATTCTCTGTATTGTTCAATATTATCAGTTAAAAATTTAGGTAAATTTTGTATAGGATAATTTTCTAATTTGTTCCCACCTAATTTATTTTGTCTTTGATCAGCTGATAAATTATAAACTGCAACTTTATCTTTTATTATTTGATCAATTTGATCAGTAGTTAATGGATTTTTATCAAATTCAATATGATGAAGATATGATTTTAATTTATGTTTTATTTCTTCAGCTGTTTTTATGTTAGTAAAATGCCATCCACCATTTTTAATTATCTTACAATTAATAAATTTTTTTTCAGAAAAAAATGCATCTAACCTATAAAATGGGTATTTACGATCTTTTATATTTCTTAACCACTGAGGATTTTTAAAATATTTCTTTCTACAGCCCCTTGACCCTTTCCATGATAAGTTAGGTAATTTTAAATTAAATTTGTAATAAAGCATATCTTGTTCAAACAAAAAAATTTTTTGATTTATTTGATTAAAATCTAAATTATTTAGGTTTGGTATTTCGTCTACATCTGAAACTAAAATGATATCTTCATTTTGAGCATCTTTTAATCCTTTTGTAATAAAATTTCTTTGACCATTTTCCCTAAAAATTGCATTCATAATCAATTTTCTTGATTTCTCTTTTTCGGTATCATTTGTATTGATACTTTCAATATTTTCTGGGACTTGATCATAAATAAGATAAATGATTTTATCTTTAAATTGTTCAAACTTATTTTGATTAAATTTTAATTCTCTCTTTTCTCCACGATGAGTGAATGTACTTTCCACGATTACAAAATAATCAACGTATTTGTTTAAAATATTTAGCCTAAGATCTAAAATCATTTCCTCGTCAAAATACATAAAACAATCAAATATCTTCATGCTCTTAATTTATAAATTTAAATTTATTATCTTACATTCCCTCAAAAATGATGTGTTCTCTAGTAGCATTATTTTCCAAATGTTTTCTAGCTTCAACATACTCTTCAGAATTGTAACAATTTTTTGCTGTTTCAATATCTGGAAATTCTGCAAGAGCTACTCTAACCATTTTCCTACCTTCCAAAGTTACATTATTTGCACTTCTCGCTATTATTTTTCCAGAATATTTTTCAACCGCTTCTTTAGCTTTAACGGCATATTTTTTAAGTCTTTCGTCATCTTTTATTTGAGTATAATTTGCAATCCAATAAGCTTTCATAATTCTCCTTTTTAAATTTTTTTAATTATGATACCAAATTTATGTGAAAAAATTATTTTTAAATTTCTTTGGTACATCATTATTTTTGATATTTTTATCATTAACCCACGTTAATGCTGATGAATTGTTTAATAAGGGAAAAGAAGTTTTTCTGGGAACTGGAAATTGTGCAGCATGTCATATGCTCTCAGATGCTGGATCGAACGCAATGGTTGGTCCAAATTTAAATGAAATTAGACCTGATATTCAAAGAATTATAATGGCAGTTAGAAACGGTATAGGAGTAATGCCCGCAATGCAGGGTATACTAACTGATGAGGAAATAGAAGCAGTTGCTCACTATACTTCTATAGCTGCGGAACAATAATAAAAATTTTAACTATAATTTTTTATCCAATGTTTAGCTATATCTACTCTTTTGCAGATCCAAATATCCTTAAATTTTGTAATATAATTCAAAAATTTTTTAAGAGACTGTATTCTACCAGGTCTTCCAATTAATCTACAATGCAAGCCGACCGACATCATCTTTGGTGAAGTTTTTCCTTCCTCATAAAGAGCATCGAAACTATCTTTTAAATAATTATAAAATTGTTCACCTGAATTAAATCCTTGATTGGTTGCAAACCTCATATCATTGTTGTCAAGTGTGTAAGGAACCATTAACTGTTTTTTATTTCCTTTTTTTATCCAATAAGGAAGATCATCACTGTATGTATCGCTACAGTATAAAAAACTACCATTATCAATTACTAAATCTAGAGTATTTTCACTACATCTACCAGTGTACCAACCAGCAGGTTGATTACCAAAAATCTTTTTTATGGATTTTACTGCAAGCTTCATATCATTCTTTTCTTTTTTCTTTGATACATTTTGATAGTCAATCCATCTCCACCCATGACTAGCAATTTCATAATTTGCTTTTTTTATAGCCGAACAAACTTCTTTATTTCTTTCCAATGCCATACCGACTCCAAAAATAGTAAGTGGAATTTTCTTTTTATTAAATAGATCGTGAATTCTCCAAAAACCTCTTCTAGATCCATATTCATAAATTGATTCCATATTTAAGTGTCGACCCTTAATTGGTTTTGCTCCTATAATTTCTGATAAAAATACTTCTGAAGTTTTATCACCATGAAGAGTACAATTTTCTGCTCCCTCCTCG
>CACGLD010000021.1 GCA_902573755.1 uncultured Pelagibacteraceae bacterium | reverse complement strand
TTTTCTTTAGTTATGACACTAATTTTACATCCAGTTTTTTATCTATAGTAAGTAGCATTTCTAATATTGGTATTTCTCTTGAAGTTGATCAAGCTAACTTACATTTTATATACATCTTACTTGTAATTATTGGTGGATCTTTTTTTTCTACAAGCTCTGGTTTAAGATTTTTAAAAATATATTCTTTAACAAAATATTCTATAAATCAAATTCTTTCTTTTAGTAGGCCAAAAAACGTATTTATGAATAAACTTGTTTTTTCTAAAATTAATTTTGATACAAAAGATATAAATAAATATTTTTTAACTATATTAATTTTTGTAATTTCACTTTTTTGTTTAACCATCTTATTATCTTTGTCTAACATTCAATTTGAATACTCATTTAAATTAGCTGTATTGACATTGATGAATACAGTTAATTCATCTGCTTATGGTCTATCAGACTTTGATTTTCAAAATTTGCACTTTTTAACCAAATATTTTCTTATATTTTTTATGATTATCGGAAGGGTTGAACTGTTATCTTTATTGTTGATTGCTAAAAAATTCCTTTTTAAAAATTAATTTAGTATTATATATATCAATAAATTTTGCGCCCTTAGCTCAGCTGGATAGAGCATCGGTTTTCTAAACCGAGGGTCGGAGGTTCGAATCCTCCAGGGCGCGCCATTAATATTATTACTTCTATTATTGATATAATAATCCTTGACTAAAATACTTATTATTTAAATTTAGAACCTATATTTTGCTTGAAGACTTAATTCTTACATGCTTAAATTAAGAATATTCAAAAGTAATTTTGAATTATTTGTTAACAAATAAAAATAACTAAAAGGAAGAATAATGTTTAAATACTTAAAACAATTAACTTCTTTAGTTGCTATGGTAGCTGTGTTGTTTACTTTTACAACAGAGACTATGGCTGCTAAAAAATCTAAAACACTTAAAAACACTCAAAAAAAGGGTTTTGTAAGATGTGGAGTATCTCAAGGTCTTCCAGGATTTTCTAATGCTGATGCAGCTGGAAATTGGACTGGTATCGACGTTGATGTATGTAGAGCGGTAGCTGCTGCAGTGCTAGGTGATGCAAACAAAGTTAAGTTTACACCATTAAGTGCTAAAGAAAGATTTACAGCTTTAACTTCTGGTGAAATTGATATTTTATCAAGAAACACAACTTGGACTCTTTCTAGGGATGCTGATATCGGACTTACTTTCGTTGGAGTAAACTTCTACGATGGTCAAGGTTTCATGGTTAGAAAAAGTTCAGGTATTACTTCAACAAGCCAATTCAAAGATGGTATCTCAGCTTGTACTAACATTGGTACAACAACTGAGTTAAACATGAGAGACTTCTTTAACTCTAAAGGAATTTCTTATGAGCCAGTTGCTTTCGAAAAAGCTGACGAAGTCGTAGCTGCTTATGATGCTGGTAGATGTGATACTTACACTACTGACAAATCAGGTCTTGCTGCACAAAGAACTAAAATGTCTAACCCAGATGATCACATTGTATTACCTGAAACTGTTTCTAAAGAGCCTTTAGGACCAGTTGTAAGACAAGGTGACTCTGTTTGGGAAGATATCGTTAGATGGTCTTTAAATGCTATGATCGAAGCAGAGGAGTATGGAATTACTTCTGCAAATGCAGACTCAATGAAAACTTCAGACAACCCAGCTGTAAAAAGATTAGTTGGTGCTGAAGGTGAATTAGGTGCTGCTTTTGGTCTAGACAACGAGTGGAGCTTAAGAATTATCAAGCAAGTTGGTAACTATGGTGAAAGCTACAAAAGAAATATAGCTGACACTGGAATTTTACCTGACAGAGGTCCAAATGAATTATGGACTAAAGGTGGAATTCTTTACGTACCACCTGCAAGATAATTGCATATTTAACTAATTAAAAAGGGCTAGATTTTTCTAGCCCTTTTTTTTATAAGCGTTCAAATGGACCTGAAATTACAAAAAATCATTCCTCAATTAATTACCGTTTTAGTTGTAGTGTTAGTTTTCGGATTTTTTACATACAACGCTCAAATCAATATGGAGAATAGGGGTATTGATTTTGGTTATGGGTTCCTTTCTCAAGAATCTTCATTTGATGTACAGTTTTCACTTATAGAATACGATGGATCACATTCTTACTTCAGAGCTTACCTAGTTGGTTTGCTTAATACTATTTTAGTTTCTGTAATTGGAATTATTATTGCAACAATTTTAGGAGTTATAGTTGGTGTTGCAAGACTTTCTCCAAATTATTTAATAAATCAGTTCGCTGCTTTCTATGTTGAATTTTTTAGAAACATTCCATTACTTTTACAAATATTCTTTTGGTACTTTGCTGCTTTAAGAGCTTTACCTTTACCTCAGGATGCAGATGCAATGTTGGGTGTTTTTTTCTTAACGATTAAAGGTTTATATGTTCCAGCATTTATTTGGGAAAATCTCAATGTATTTTTATATTCAATAGTTGCAGCAATAATTGCAATAGTTGTAATTAGAACTCATGCAAGAAAAGTACAAGAAACACAAGGTAAACAGTTACCAGTTTTTTGGATATCAGTAGGTTTAATTTTTATTTTGCCTTTATTAAGTTTTTTAATAGGTGGTGTAAGTTTATCGTTTGAAATTCCTAAATTAAAGCAATTAGCTACTACTTCATTCAAATATGAAGGTGGCATAAGCTTACCCCCCGAATTAATAGCTTTAACTTTATCACTGGCATTATATACAGCAACTTTTATTGCTGAGTGTGTAAGAGCCGGAATTCAAGGTGTAGGTAAAGGTCAAAAAGAAGCAGCTGCATCAATTGGATTAAATCCTAACCAAGTTTTAAAATTAGTTGTTATGCCACAAGCATTAAGAATTATTATTCCACCAACAACAAACCAATATTTAAATTTAACTAAGAATTCTTCATTAGCTGCTGCTATTGCTTATCCTGATCTAGTATTAGTTTTTGCGGGAACAGCATTAATGCAAACTGGTAAAGCGATTGAAATAGTTTCAATAACGATGCTTACCTACTTAAGCTTAAGTATTTCAATTTCAATTCTTATGAATTGGTACAATAAAAAAATTGCTATTAAGGAAAAATAAATGTCAAAAATTAATTTTTTAAAACCAGATAAAGATAATTTAACTACCTTTTTATACATGGGTTCATTTTTATTTGTTATTAGTGTTATTGATGTTTTTCTTAATTCATTCTTTAGTTTAAACATCACTGGATTTTTACCTGCATCATTAAGCTTTATAATTCCAATTATATTAGGTTTTATAGGACTGTATTTTATTAGAATTGAACACAGTGGTAATAAATTTCTAGATCAAGTAAATAAAAATATTAATACAAGTAATTTTAATGCAATCTTATCCCTATTAATTATTTTTATAATTATTAAATCAATACCACCTGTTTTAAGTTGGTTTGTGGTTGATGCAAGTTTTGCTGGTGATAGTAAAGATGTCTGCTCAGGCACTGGTGCTTGTTGGACTTACATTAAAGTCTGGTTTAGAAGATTTATGTATGGAATGTATCCAAATGCAGAACAGTGGAGAATAAATTTATCTTTTATTGCTTTAGCTCTTTTAGGTTCTGTAGGATATTTTGCTACAGAAAAATTTAAAAAATATTTAACTTTATATTATGTTGTAATTTATCCATTTATAGCATTCCTGTTTATTTTCTTTTTTATATCAGGTGGTCCTATATTTTTTGACTTTTCTTATGGAATAATTGCAGCAGTAATTTCAATTATTATTGGCTTCTTTATTCCTGGCAGGTTTAAATTTTATTATTTTATTTTTGTGCCAATCACTCTTTATATTGCTTTAAAATATTTCATCTTTTACGAGGAATTAATTGAACTAGGTAAACTTGATGGATTGAATTGGGTCGAAACTGGAGCTTGGGGAGGATTATCACTTACATTTATAATTTCATTTTTCTGTTTAATTTTCTGTTTTCCAATAGGAATGGCATTTGCTCTTGGCAGAAGATCAGATTTTCCATTAATAAGATATATATCAATTGGATTTATTGAATTTTGGAGAGGCGTTCCGTTAATTACAGTTTTATTTATGTCTGCTGTGATGTTTCCAATGTTTTTACCTGCAGATTTTTTTATAGATAAATTGGTGAGATGTATAATAGCTATTTCTTTATTTGAAGCAGCTTATGTTGCTGAAGTTATTAGAGGAGGTTTACAAGCATTACCACGTGGTCAATACGAAGCTGCAAAATCATTAGGTATGGGATATTGGAGAATGCATATATTTGTAATTCTTCCTCAAGCTTTAAAATTAGTAATTCCAGGTATTGCTAATACTTTTTTAGCTCTAGTTAAAGATACCCCTCTAATATTTGTAGTTGGTTTACTTGAAATAGTAGGAATGTTGAATTTAGCCAAAACTAATCCAGAGTGGTTAGGTTTTGCTATGGAAGGCTATGTTTTTGCTGCAATAATTTTCTGGATTATTTGTTATGCAATGAGTAAGTATAGCTATAATCTAGAACAGAAATATAAAACAGAGCGATAAATTATGTCTGACAGTATTATTCAAATAAAAAATGTAAATAAATGGTTTGGTGATTTTCAAGTTTTAAAAGATATTAATCTAGAGGTTAAACCAAAGGAAAAAATCGTTGTTTGTGGTCCATCAGGATCAGGTAAATCTACATTAATTAGATGTATCAATAGATTAGAAGAACATCAGCAAGGTGATATTATTGTTGATGGAAACATTTTAACGGAAGATACAAAAAATATTGAGCAAATTAGAGCAGAAGTTGGAATGGTATTTCAACAGTTTAATTTATTCCCTCATTTATCAATTGTAGATAATTGTACACTTGCACCAATTTGGGTAAAAAAAATGCCAAAAAAAGAAGCTGAAGAACTAGCTTTAAAACATTTAGAAAGAGTTCAAATTCTAGATCAAGCACAAAAATTTCCAGGTCAATTATCAGGAGGTCAACAACAAAGGGTGGCTATTGCTAGAGCTCTTTGTATGGAACCTAAAATAATGTTATTTGATGAGCCTACATCAGCTTTAGATCCAGAAATGATTAAAGAAGTTTTAGACGTAATGGTTGATTTAGCAAACCAAGGTATGACAATGATAGTTGTTACCCATGAGATGGGATTTGCTAAAGAAGTTGCTGATGAGGTTATTTTTATGGATGAGGGAATGATTGTTGAAAGGGCTGAGACTAAAGATTTTTTTGCTAATCCAAAGAGCGATAGAACTAAGCTGTTTTTAAGTCAGATACTATAGAAAATATATAATTTTTAAGCAATAAATTTAAATTAAATCAATCGAAATATGTTCATTTTGCATTCAACTAATGCTTGACAGTATTTTAATTATTTTAAATTTCTTACAAAAAAAATAAATTTTTCTATTGCAGTAACATTAATAAATAGGTTCAATAGACTATATAAAATTTAATTAAGAGGGGTCTTAATGGAAGATAATTTCAATAAACACTTAGGCAACAAGCTTAAGCTAAGAAGATTAGCTTTAGGTTTAACACAGACTAAAGTAGCAAAAGCAATCAATGTAACATTTCAACAAATTCAAAAATATGAAAAAGGAACTAACGGTGTAAGTTCGATAAGATTACTACAACTTTCAAATTATTTAAAAGTGCCGATTAATTATTTCTTTGAAGATTTTTCAGAATATTTAGTGAATTTGGAAAAATCACAAGAAGGTCACATGAATGTTAATTATAATTTTTTAGTAAAATTATATTCAGAACTTAATGCTGATCAAAAATTAAAATTTAATAAATCTTTACAAATTTCAGGAACTGGAATTTCAAAAGCAGTTTAATTAAAGTTTTAATTAAGACCCTAGATTTTTATTTAAGAGATATTCTATTTTATAAATTTAATTTTTGGCTCCTCGGGCAGGACTCGAACCTGCGACCAATTGATTAACAGTCAACTGCTCTACCAACTGAGCTACCGAGGAATGTAAAAAAGCCAACTTACTTTTTTTTATAACTAAAACAAGAATTTTTTTGGAGGCAACGCCCGGAATCGAACCGGGATACAAGGATTTGCAATCCTCTGCGTAACCATTCCGCCACGTTGCCATCTTATTTTTAGCTAATAGCTACAGATGCCTTTTTATATTAAATTTTTTCTATTAGTCTATTAAATAACGATCCAAATTGATTATTGTTAATTTAGATTATTAAATTATAAACTTTAACATCAATGAGTAGCGATAAATATATACATTCTGATGTAGAAAATAGAATTTATTCTTATTGGGAAAAAAATGGTCTTTTTAAACCTAAAGAAAATTCAAAAAAATTCTCAATTGTTATACCGCCACCAAATGTAACAGGTAGTTTGCATATGGGACATGCGCTTAACAATTCTATTCAAGATTTATTAGTTCGTTATCACAGGATGAATAATTTTGAAACTTTATGGCAACCAGGTACAGACCACGCTGGTATAGCTACTCAAGCTTTAGTCGAAAAAAAATTAACTTCTGAAAAAATTGATAAAAATTCAATTGGTAGAGAAAAATTCATTGAAAAAGTTTGGGAGTGGAAAGAGCAATATGGAGACATCATAATTAACCAATTAAAAAAACTTGGTTGTTCTTGTGATTGGTCAAGAAATGCCTTCACAATGGATGAGAATTTATCTAAGTCAGTAATTAAGGTTTTTGTAGATCTTTACAACAAAGGTCTAATCTATAAAGATAAGAAATTAGTTAACTGGGATACAGTTTTAAAAACAGCTATTTCAGACCTAGAAGTAGATCAAAGAGAAGTAAATTCTAAAATTTATTACATCAGATATCCTATAGATAGAACAGATGAATTTATAACGATTGCAACCACGAGACCTGAAACAATGCTTGGTGATACAGCTATAGCTGTAAATCCAAAAGATGAACGATTTAAATCGTTTGTCGGAAAAACAGTTACCATTCCAATTGTAGGAAGAAAAATAAAAATCATTGAAGATGATTACGCAGATCCTGAGCAAGGTACAGGAGCATTAAAAATAACTCCTGCACATGATTTTAATGACTATGATGTTGGTCAAAGAAATAATCTTGAAATAATAAATATTTTTACCGAAGCAGGTAAGATAAATGAAAATGCTCCAAAAAATTATGTAGGTCTTGATAGGTTTGAAGCTAGAAAAAGAATTTTAAAAGAACTTAAAGAAAAGGAATTTTTTGTAAAAGAAGAAAATATTAAAAACAAAGTTCCTTATGGAGATAGATCTAATTCAATAATTGAACCTTTCTTAACAGAACAGTGGTTTGCAGATGCGGGTAAATTATCAGTTAAAGCAAAAGAAGTTGTTAATTCAAAAAAAACAAACTTCTTTCCTGAGAATTGGTCGAAAACTTATTTTCAATGGATGAATAATATTGAACCATGGTGTATTTCAAGACAGCTTTGGTGGGGCCATCAAATACCTGCTTGGTATGGTCCTGATGAAAAAATTTTTGTTGCTGAAAATGAAGATGATGCAAAACAACAAGCTAAAAAACATTATGGTAAAGATGTTGAATTAAATCGTGATCCAGATGTTTTAGATACTTGGTTCTCATCTGGTTTATGGCCTTTTGCAACACTTGGTTGGCCAGATGATAAAAAATTTGTTGATAAATTTTACCCAACGTCAGTTTTAGTTACAGGTTTTGATATTATATTTTTCTGGGTAGCTAGAATGATTATGTTTGGTACAGAGTTTTTAAATAAAGAACCATTTAAAGATATTTACGTTCATGCATTAGTTAGAGATGAGAAGGGACAGAAGATGTCTAAATCGAAAGGAAATGTAATTGATCCTTTAGATTTAATTGAAAAATATAGTGCAGATGCACTTAGGTTTACCTTGTTGTCAATGGCCTCACCAGGTACAGACGTTAAGCTTTCTGAGGATAGGGTTAAAGGTTATAGAAATTTTTTAAATAAATTATGGAATGCAAATAATTTTTTAATTACCAATGAATGTGATTTTAAAGATATAGATAAAGTTCCTAGTTTAAATGTAAATATTAACAAATGGATTTATTCAGAACTTGTTGAAACTAAAAATAAGTTAGAAAAAAACCTTGAGGATTATAGATTTGATGAAGCAGCTAAAAATGCTTATCAATTTGCATGGCATTCGTATTGTGATTGGTACTTAGAATTATCTAAAACAATACTCTTTTCAGAAGATGAAAAAGCTAAAGCAGAGGTTAAAAAAGTATCATCTTTTGTATTCAAACAAATATTGATTTTGCTACATCCTTTTATTCCTTTTGTAACAGAGGAAATCTGGCTCAAAAATAAATTTGATAATAACGGTAGTGATTATTTGATGCTTAAAAACTGGTTATCAGGTGAAATGAATAGAGATAGCAGTACTGAACAAGTTGAAAATATAATCAACATTATTTCAGAGATTAGATCATTTAAAAATGAGCTAAATGTAAGCCCAGGTTCATTTATTGATGTATCAATAAGCAATATTAATAAAAATCAAAAAGACTTTATTAATACAAATGAAATTATTCTAAAAAAACTAGGAAGAATAAACAGCATATTAGATAAAGATTTAGAAAAACCAGCTGCGACAATGGTTGTTTCTGGTGATTTGTTTAAGATTTATTTTGATAAGGATGTTGATTTAAAATTAATAAAAGAAAATTTAACAAATAAACAAAGTAGATTAGAGCAAGAGATGAACAAAATATCTCAAAGATTAGAGAATAAGAGTTTTGTAGATAGAGCCCCAAAAGAGATTGTTGAACAAGAAAAAAATAATTATAATAATTTAAAGAATGATATTGAGAAAATATCAGTAACAATAAAGGGTATATAATGGCTAAATTTAACAAAAAGAAACTTCCAAGCAGACATACATCATTAGGAGCAGACAGAGCTCCACACAGATCGTTTTATTATGCTATGGGGGAAACTGAGAAAGATGTAGCAAAACCCTTTGTTGGTGTGGTTTCTACATGGAATGAGGCCGCTCCATGTAACATAGCTTTAATGAGGCAGGCTCAATCAGTTAAAAAAGGAGTTAGAGCTAACGGTGGAACTCCAAGAGAATTTTGTACAATTACAGTTACAGATGGTATTGCAATGGGCCATGAGGGTATGAAGTCTTCATTAATATCTAGAGAAGTAATCGCTGACTCAGCAGAACTTACTGTAAGAGGTCATTGTTATGATGCTTTAGTAGGGATTGCAGGATGTGATAAATCCTTACCAGGTTTAATGATGTCTATGGTTAGGTTAAATGTACCAAGTGTATTTATATATGGTGGATCAATTCTTCCAGGGAGATACAAAGGAAAAGACGTAACTGTGGTAGATGTGTTTGAAGCAGTTGGAAAACATTCATCTGGTCAAATGTCAGCTGCAGAACTTAGAAAATTAGAATTAGTTGCTTGTCCTAGTGCAGGTGCTTGTGGAGGACAATTTACTGCAAATACAATGGCATGCGTGTCAGAAGCTATTGGATTAGCATTACCTTATTCAGCAGGAACACCAGCTCCATATGAAGAAAGAGATAAATACGCAAAAGCTAGTGGTAAAATGGTCATGAACCTTTTGAAAAAAGGAATTAAACCAAGAGACATTGTAACTAAAAAAGCTTTAGAAAATGCTGCAACGGTAGTTGCTGCAACTGGTGGATCAACAAATGCTGGATTACATTTACCTGCTATTGCAAATGAAGCAGGAATTAAATTTGATTTAATGGATGTTGCTAAAATTTTTAAAAGAACACCTTATCTTGCAGATTTAAAACCAGGTGGAAAATATGTTGCTAAAGATATGTGGTTAGCAGGTGGTGTTCCAATGCTATTAAAAACTTTATATGAAGGTGGATATATTCATGGTGATTGCATGACGGTAACTGGAAAAACTATGAAGGAAAATTTAAAGAGTATTAAATTTAATCCAAAACAAAAAGTAATGAGATCTTATAAAAATCCATTATCACCAACAGGAGGTGTCGTTGGATTGAAAGGAAACTTAGCTCCAGAAGGTGCAATTGTTAAAGTTGCTGGACTTAAAAAATTACAATTTACTGGAAAAGCAAGATGCTTTGATAATGAGGAAAGTGCAATGAAAGCTGTTCAAAGCAGAAAGTATAACGATGGTGATGTAATTATAATTAGATACGAAGGACCAGTTGGAGGTCCAGGTATGAGAGAAATGTTATCGACAACAGGTGCAATTTACGGTCAAGGAAAAGGGGAGAAAGTAGCCCTTATAACTGATGGTAGGTTCTCTGGTGCTACAAGAGGCTTTTGTGTGGGTCACGTGGGCCCTGAGGCCGCTCTAGGGGGTCCTATAGGCCTTTTACGTACAGGTGACATCATTGATATCGATGCTAAAAAAGGAACTATCAATGTAAGGCTTTCTAAAAAAGAAATGGCTGCAAGAAAAAGAAAATGGAAAGCTAGAAAATCTGATTTTGGATCAGGTACTTTATGGAAATATGCACAAACAGTAGGACCTGCATATTTAGGAGCGCCAACTCATCCAGGCAAGAAAAAAGAAGTTAAGGATTATTCAGAAATTTAATGAAAATTCGTCCAGTTATTTTATGTGGAGGTGCTGGAACTCGACTTTGGCCAAATTCTAAAAATCATCAAGCAAAACAGTTTATTGATTTTGGTAATTGGACTTTGCTTGGAAAAACACTTGAGAGAACAAAAGCATCAATTTACGACTCTCCAATCATTAGCACTAATAAGAAATACCTAAGTAAAGTAAAACAGCATTTAAGAAAAAACAAAATAAACAAATATAAAATTGTTGTGGAACCTGCAAAAAGAAACACTGCACCAGCTATATTAAGTACAGCTTTAATTAAAGATATTCCAGACAATCAGCCTTTAATGTTTTTTACAGCAGACCATTTGATTGAAAAAATGAGCATTTTTAATAAGGCAATAAATAAAAATAAATCAAATCTTAATGAAGAAAATATATTTGTTTTCGGGATTAAACCTAAATCTCCAACTAGTGATTATGGTTATTTTTTAACAAAAAAGATTAAAGGAAATATTAATAAAGTAACAAGATTTATTGAAAAACCAAAA
>CACGLD010000020.1 GCA_902573755.1 uncultured Pelagibacteraceae bacterium | reverse complement strand
CAAGAGATCGCGTTAAGAAAGATAGTGATTATTTTGCTACTCAATCTTTATGGAACTTAATTACTAATAAAAACATTTTAGATGTTGTTGAAAAAATTTTGGGTAAAGAAATCATGTCTAATCCAGTACAAAATACTAGAATTAAACAGCCTGAAAAAAAATTACCAAAAGGTTCTGTTTTTGATGGTTTAAGTGGACGAACGCCCTGGCATCAGGATGCCGCTGTTCTTAATACTAAAGGACAAAAATTAACCGACATGGTTACTGTATGGATACCTTTTACAAAAACTACTAAAAAAAATGGTTGCATGATTACTGTTAAGAAAATTAATAAAATGGGATTATTAAATCATATTGCTGGTTATAGAGGGCAAGTAGAAATAAAAGACAGCAAATTACTGGATAAAATGCAACATATTCACTTAGAAGCAGATGTTGGAGATGTAATTCTTTTACACAAACATTCAATTCATTGTTCTCTACCGAACAGATCAAATGATTTTAGAATAAGTGCGGACCTTAGATATAATGTAGCTGGCCAACCTTCTGGAAGAGATCCGCTACCGAATTTCTATGTAAGAAGTAAAAATAAAAAAAATCTCAAAATTCAGAATTTTAAACAATGGTTAGCACTCTGGGAAAAAGCAAAAGAAAAGTGTATTCCACGTAAATATGCTTTTAAATATCCTCTTCCTACTTTTAAAACAAATAAAAGGGATTTGTCTAAACTAATTTAAAATATCAATTATTAATTATGAAAATTTTGATAACTGAATTTATTAATAAGAATAGTTTAGACGACTTAAATAATAATTTTGAAATCAAATTTGATGAAAAGCTCTGGGAAAAAGAAGAGGAACTTTTAGAGATAATTAAAGATTATGATGGTTTAATTGTTAGAAACAAAACTCAGGTTAATAAAAATATTTTATCTAACGCAAAAAATTTAAAATTTATTGGAAGATTGGGTGTTGGTTTGGATAATATTGATACTGAGTTTTGTAAAAGCAAAAATATTCATGTCCAACCAGCCATTGGTATGAATGCAGATTCTGTGGCAGAGTATGTAATTTCATCCTCGATGTTTTTGATAAAAAAAATTCCTATGTTTCATAATGGAACGGTCAATGGTAATTGGCCTAGAACTACAATTAAATCTGCTGAAATAAATGGAAAATATATTGGAATAGTAGGTTTTGGTACTATCGGTAGAAAGGTTGCAGACTATAGTTTGAAAAATGGCTTAAATGTTTTGGCTTATGATCCTTACATTAAAAAATTAGATGATAATGAGAAAAATTATAAATTATCTTCATTAGAAAATGTATTTAAAGATGCAGATATTATTTCTTTACACTTACCATTAACCGAAGAGACAAAAAATCTAGTAAACAAGTCTTCTTTCTCTAAAATGCAAAAACAGCCAATAATAATTAATACTTCAAGAGGTAGTGTTGTAAATGAGAATGATCTTATAGATGCTTATGATCAAAATCTAATTTCAGGATTTGCATTAGATGTTTTTGAAAATGAACCTATTAAAAAAGATTTATACGAAAGAATAACATCTGAAATGAATTGTATTTTAACACCTCATATTTCAGGTGTCACAACAGAGTCAAATATAAGAGTTAGTAATTTTATAGTTAAAAAAGCGATAGATTTTTTTAAGTAATTATCTCGTTTAACTTAACTACTCTTCCAAGTTTAATTGATGTCTCAGCAGCTTCTCCAATTGCAACAGCAATTAACCCATCATTCAAAGATACCTCTGGCTTTAATTTATTTTTTACTGCATTTATAAAGGCTAAATGTTCATAATAAGTTGAACCATGATGATGTCCTGCTTCAAGTATTTTTGGATCCACACTAACACTTTCTTGTTTAGTTTTTCCGTCTCTCATACCAATTCTTACATCAGAAGTAGTTTTCCCAGACTCGTTTGAAGGAACTGAAGTTTCAATTTTACCAATATTTCCTGTTGCAGTTAACTCTTCTTGCATTTCAGAATTTTCGGCAAACATACAAAGCTCAAGCATACTTCTTGAGCCATTCTCAAAATTAACAATTACATAAGCGTTATCAATAATATCTGGTTTTTTACCATCATACTCTTCATCTAAATGATTCACATCTTGTCCCCCACTCGCATAAACACTTACGGGCTCACTTTTAACAATAAAACGCATCAAATCAAAAAAATGACAACACTTTTCAACTAAAGTTCCTCCAGTATTTTTTTCAAATCTGTTCCAATCATTTACTTTTTTTAAGAAAGGAAATCTGTGTTCTCTTATTGTTAGTGTTTTTAGGTCACCAATTGTTTTGTTGTGAATTTCTTTTATAAATTTTGAAACAGGAGGCATGTACCTATATTCCATTGCAGTCCAAAAAACTGAAGGGTAATTTTTAGTAAGTTTTTCTATTTCTAAACAATCTTTTGTCTTAGTGCACAAAGGTTTTTCAACCAATATATGTTTCTTGGATTTAATTACATCTTTTAAAATTTGAATATGAGTAAAATTAGGAGATGAAATTATATAAACATCAACTAAATTTTCTTTGATCAGATCTTGATGATTTTTAAAGCAAACAACTTCTGATTTAAGTAATTCTTGGCACTGTTTCAAAGACTCTTCGTGAGGATCTGAAAGAGCAACTACTTGAGCTTCATCTATTAAAGATAAATTTAAAATATGTTCTCGAGCCATTGTTCCAGCTCCAATTATTCCATATTTAATTTTTTCCATATTTATTATTTATCAGTTTAATTAAATAAGTTTAATCAATTGTTAATCCACTTGGTACTTTTTCTGGTTTACCAAGGGGTCTTTGATTTCCACTTTTTCCAGTTAGAGATTGTAAAAAAGATACTAATTGATCAATTTCTTTTTCACTTAAATCTATTGGTTTAATGTCTATACTCGAAATAATTCTATCCTGTTCTCTTTTGTCAGAAAAAGTTACAAAATCTATTTGCTCTAACCATGGAGCACTAGGTAAATTTGCATATTTAGGTTTCCAATTTTTATTCATAGCTACTGGATTTAAATGATGTTTAATTATTCCTTTAAGTGTTGGATAAGCACCATTATGACCGTAAGGTGCAGTTAAAGAAACATTTCTAAGTGCAGGTGTTTTAAATTTATACATGTCATCCAAATCATCTGTTTCAACCATCCTTCCAACATCACGTGCATAAGGATCAAAAGGCCTTGTCCTTCCAGGCCCAAATTGAGGAATTCCTATTGAATGAAATTTTTGATCAGACAATAAAGATCCGGAATGACATGAGCTACAATTAGCTTTGCCATAGAATAAATTCATACCTGCTATCTGATTTGAATTTAAAGCTGATTTATTTCCATTTAAATATTCATCAAATGGAGAGTCAAAAGAGGTCCATTCATGAATTTCAAAAGCTGCAATTGAATTTACTATATGTGTAATATTTATATCTAAAGCATTATCAACATCCTCAAATGCATGTTTAAACATTTCAACATACTCGGGAATTCCTCTTATTCTATGAGTGATTACAGGCCAAACTCTATCTATTCTCATACTGTCTTTACCAACTTTCGAAACAAGTCCTATAATTTCATTTTCACCTGGGTTTCCAGCCATTTCAAATTGTCTTGTCATTGGGAATAAAGCTTGTACCGCAACTATATTATCAAGCCCTTTTGGAAGTAGTTCTTGCGCTGGGGTATTAAAACCATTGCCAAATATATCAGATTTAGTCACTCTACCGTCATGAAGCAATGTTGTAATATCTTTAAATCCTAAATTCCATAATGCTAAAGCATTCCTAGGAATACGTTTTTTAATTTTATCATCCCCTGTTCCAGCTGTTCTTTCTAATCCAATACCATGTCCTCCTTCACCAATCCCTAATGAAAGTCCATCTGAACCACCTAGATCATGACTATGGCAGGTTGCACAAGCAATGTTTCGATTTGCAGATAAAATTTTATCATGAAATAAAAGTCTTCCAATTTTAACTTTTTCTACATCAACTTCATGAAAATCTTCGCTCTTTAATGGTTTTGGTAAATCAATTGCGTAAGATTTATTTACTGAAATTAAAAATGGAATTATAAATATTATTATTTTTAAATGATTAAATATCTTTTTATACTGTTGTTTCTTCCATCCATAGTTTTTGCAGAAATAGAAAATGCTCGAGATTTGATGGAAGAAGGAAAATTTAAAGAAGCTATGGAGGAACTTATACCAGCAGCTAGGTCTGGTAATGCTGATGCTGAAGAGCTTATTGGAATTATGTACGCTATGGGTCTTGGTGTTGAAAGAGATGACGTTAGAGCTTTTGAATGGTATCTCAGATCTTCTATGAAAGGTCATCCTGGCGCTCAATCTGGTGTTGGTTGGTATTACGAAATTGGTAGAGGACTTCCTGCTCCCGATCTTGTTAGAGCTTATATGTGGTACGGTTTGTCTGCTATTGGTGGAGATCCTGATGCTGCAATTTCTCAAGAAGAAGTTATTAAAAAAATGACTCCTGAACAAATTGAAAAAGCTCATATTCTCATAAAAGATTATAAATCTTGGATATATCCTTTTAGATAATGAGGCGAACTAAAATCCGCCCCATTATATTAATTTGAAATTACAAATCTTTTTTGTATGCGCTCGATGCTTTTTTCTCTGCTTTAGCTACTGCTTTAGTTAAAGCATTGAAAATTTCTTTTCCACCTTTAACATTAGCTTTAAACCAATCATACACTGGGCTAGCTTCTTTTTTAAAACTAGCTTTTTGATCAGGCGTTGGTACGTATAAATCTCCACCACCTGCTACAAAGTCCTCATAAGCTTTGATTGATTTTCTTTTAGGAGAAGCAAAAGTTGCTTGCTGCAAAGCATAGAAACCATCAGTCACTACTTTTTTTAGATCTGGTGACATTGATTCATATTGTGCATTGTTCATCCACCATAAAGCTCCCATATATGCATGACCGTCTAAAGTAACGTATTTTAGACCTGCATCAGGAAACTTCATGTTCATAATGTCAGTAATTCCGTTTTTAGAACCTTCAACTACACCAGTTTGAAATGATGTAAATAATTCAGGCCATGGAATAGGAGTTGGAGATGCACCTAATGCTCTTACAAGTTCCTGAGGTAAATCAGCTACAACTGTTCTGATTTTTAAACCTTTCATGTCAGATGGATTTGCAACTCTTCTTTTTGTATTAGCAAAATTTCTCCATCCTCCAGTATTTCCAATTGTCATCAATCTAATTGAGTCATTAGAATCTTTTAGAGCCATTTTTCTCATTGTTCTTACAAAATCACCTTGCATTACATCTTCAGCAATTCTGTCATCAGCCATTAGATAAGGTAAATCTAAAACTTGAACATATGGGAATACGCCTGCAGCACCTCCAGAAGTAGAAATGTAAATATCTATACTTCCATCAGATACACCTTGTAAACACTCAGCACCTTTTGAACAAAGCTGCGTACCTACAAATAGTTCTACAGCTATTTTTCCATTTGAAGCTGCTTCTACGTAGTTTTTAAATACAACAGCACCATCATAATCTTCATCTTGATCATTAGAGTTCATTGTCATTCTCAAGTTATAATCTGCAGCTGAAACAGATGCAGTAAAACTAATTAAGAATAATAATGAAAAAAATGATTTTATTATTTTACTCATAATTATTTCCCTCTCTTTAAATATTTATGTATATAAACTATACTTAAATTGATTTAGAGAGTCTATCGAGTAGTAAAAAAAAATATATTTATTTTGCAAAACCAGTAAGCAAAGGAATAGTCATCGATATTGATGGAAAATAGGTTATTAAAAAAATAACTATAGCTTCTACTGCTAAGAATGGCAATATAGCTTTTGCTATTGTTTCAACTCTTTCCCCAGATACAGAAGATGCAACAAATAATACAAGACCCATTGGCGGAGTTGCTAAACCAACTGTTAAATTAACGGACATAATAATTGCAAAATGCACAGGATGAACTCCCAACTCAACAAATACTGGTCCAAGAATTGGTCCTAAGATGATTATCGCTGGACCTGCATCTAAAAACATTCCAACAACAAATAATAAAATATTTATAAGAAATAACAAAACATAAGGATTATCAGTTAATCCCAAAACAAATGCAGCAAGATGCTCTGGAGCATGTGATAAACTTACAACTGTTTTAAAAGCCATTGCAGCACCAACTAAAAGAAGAACTACTGAAGATACCATTGCTGCTTTTGTCATAACCTTAGGAACATCTTTCCATTTTAATGATTTCAGAACAAATAGACCTATAAACATTGCATAAGCAGCCGCTACAGCTGATGCTTCAGTTGGTGTAAAAATTCCTCCAAGTATTCCACCTAAAATTATTACAGGTGTCATTAAAGGAAAAAAAGCTTTAAGAGATGCTTTACCTCTTTGGCTCCAAGTAGTTTTTTTTGTTACAGCAGGAAAATTATATTTCTTAGCCATAAATTTTATAGTGATCATTAAGCTTACACCAACTAAAATACCAGGAACTATTCCAGCTAAAAATAATGCAGCAACACTTTCACCCATTACATAGGCGTAAATAATCATAATGCCTGATGGAGGAATAATTGGTCCAATTACAGAACTAGCTGCAGTGATAGCTGCTGCAAATTTTTTTGTATATCCTTGCTTTTCCATTGCGGGAATTAGCATTGATCCAATTGCTGAAGTATCGGCTACAGCTGAACCGGATAAACCTGCAAATAACATTGAAGTCAATACGTTGACATGAGCCAATCCACCTTTTAAGTGACCCATCATCGCTTGGCTAAATTCAACTAGTCTATGAGTTATTCCTCCCCTATTCATTAACTCTCCAGCCAACATAAAAAATGGTATTGCCATCAAAGGGAAGCTATCTATTCCATTATAAATATTTCTATAAAGCATAGCTCCATCTCTAGCTTGATCATTTAACCAAAGCAAAATTCCTGGTGCTGCTAATAGTCCAAAAAATACAGGTAAACCAATTAACAATAATAATAAAAATAAAGGAAGAAACCAAACTAACATTACTGTGTCTCCAACTTTTGTTTGTCGTAATCTTCAGGTAAGTCTAACTTTGTAAAATTTGTAAGAATATTTCTTAAAATTAATTCTATATTCACAGAAATTAAAAAAATAATTCCTACAGGTAACGACATATACATCCAAGCTAATTTTATTGGTTCTGCTTTCCCACCGATTAAGTGAAAAGGAATTTTTATCGAAGAAGAATTAAATATCCATCCTGCATTAATATGTTTAAAACCTAATTCTAAACCTATTACTAAAACGAAAAGAGATACTACTAATAAAAATAAAGTTAATAATGTTGAAATAAGTTTTGGTAAAAATCTCTCTAACAAATCTATAGAAACAAATCCACCCCATCTATATGCAGAAGGTGCGATTAATCCTGTCATCCATAACATCAAAAATCTAGCAACCTCGTCGGGCCAAGGCAGTGCATTATTTAATACATACCTAAAAAATACTTGTACCAAGATAACAATTACCATCAAAAGTATTGCTATCCACGCAAACTGTCTACCAATTCTTAAAAAAAAAGTATTTATTTTCTCAAGGATATTAAAAACAAATAGGAGAATATTAATTGTCAAATTCACAGCTAAATTTATTTTAATTATTTAATAAATACAACTTTAATCAAAAAACTAATTTACTTTATAGAATAATTCTCGTATTAAAAATGCTCTCTAAAAAATTGATATATAATTATGAGTATTAAAAAAAAGATATTAATAATTCAAAAAGTACACGAAAAAGGGATGGAATTAATTAATAATCACCCTAACTTTGATGTTGAAGTAACTGACGACACTTCAGTAGAAAATTTAAAATCAAAATTAAAAGATTGCGATGGTGCATCAATAAGAATTGCAAAGCTTCCTGGTGAAACCTTTGAAGAGGCGAAAAATTTAAAAATTATTTCAAGACATGGTGTCGGTTACGATAATATCGATTTAAAAAAAGCTAAAGAAAAAGATATAAAAATAGCAATAACAGCTAACGCTAATGCTGTTACAGTTGCAGAACATGTAATGTTTGTTCTATTAAATATTGCAAAAAGAAAAGACTTATTTGACAAGACAGTAAGAGACGGAAACTTTAAAGACAGAAATAAATTACCAAAAACAATAGAAGTTTGGAAAAAAAATTTTTTAATAATGGGGTTTGGAAGAATAGGAAAAGCTTTAATCAAAAGATGTCTAGGTTTCGAAATGAATGTGTTTGTTTATGATCCATTTGTAGACAAAGATAAAATTGAAGAACTAGGTGGAAAAAAAGTAGATGATCTAGCTGAAGCAGTAAAAACTATGGATGTTATTTCGCTCCATATGCCATTAACGGATAAAACTGAAAATTTAATTAATTATGATTTATTAAAAACTATGAAAAAAACTTGCATTATCATTAATGCAGCAAGAGGTGGAATTATTCATGAAGAAGATCTTGATAAAGCACTCAATGAAAATTTAATTTTTGGAGCTGGAATTGATGTTTTTAAAAAAGAACCACCTGATGACAATAATCCACTTCTTAAAAATGAAAAAGTTTATTTAAGTCCACATACTGCAGCTTTTACCGATGAATGCATGACAAGAATGGGTAAAGAGACAATTCAAAATATTATTGATTTTTTTGAGGAAAAGTTAGAAAAATCTAAAATTGTAAAACTTTAACATGAAAATTAATTTCAAAAATTTTGGATTTTTAGAAATTTTAGTCTCAGCATCTGCAATCTTTGTAGTTGGTATGTTAATTTGGACAGCAAGTACAAGACCAGCAGTTGAAGCTAAAGCTAATTTAGTAAAAGAAAATCACAATAAAGTAGTTGATCTAATTAATGATGAAATTAACAAGTGTGGTAATAACGATGAAGGTAAATTCACTGTTTGGGGTGATCCATGTAATGGTGAATGGATAGCTGATAAAGTTGTTAATTATATAAATGAAAATTTAAAAATAGAAAATCCATTTTCTGATGACTCAAAAGTAAAAACTGATCCTGATCCAAGAATAAAAGCTGAAGGTAAAGCTGGTCAAGCGGTTGAAATGGGTGTGATATTTGTTATGTCTTCAAATTTTTTACCTGATCCTGGTTCTGAATGGATTGTTGGTACTTGTTTCAAATCTCCTTGTGTTGCAGCAGGAAATAACGAACTTACTTCTATTTATAGATAATCAATTTTTATAAATCTCAATATTACTTTTATTTAAGGTTTCGGTTAGATATTTGTAACCAATCTTTGCATATTCAAAAGGATTTGCTTTTGCTGGATCTTGCTCAGCTTCAACTACCAACCAACCAGTATAATTTTTTTCTTTTAATACATCAAATAACGGTTTGTAATCAATACAGCCATCTCCAGGTACCGTAAAAGCTCCTTCTAAAAATGCTCCTCTAAAACTTAAATCTTCTTTCAAAGATTTTTCTAAAACATCTTTTCTAATATCTTTGCAGTGCATATGAATAAGTCTTTCACTGAAATCTTTTAAAATTTTTAGAGAATTACCCTGAGCAAACAACATATGGCCAGTGTCTAAAGTAAGTTTAACACTATCATCAGTATTTTCTAACAATCTTATAGTATCTTCTTCAGTTTCAATAACTGTTCCCATGTGATGATGGTAAGCAAGAGGCATTCCTTCATCTGCTAAATATTTTCCCATCTCAGAAATTTTTGAATAGTATTTTTTAGCGTCATCAAGATCCATTTTTGGTCTTGTAGAAAGTTTTCTACTTGGATCTCCTTGAATTGAACCTGAAACTTCTGCAAAAACCATACAAGGTGAGTTGCAGTCTTTAAATAATTTTAGCTGATCTTGAATTAAATTTTTTTCCTCAATAACGTTATTTTTTCTTAAATTTGCTCCATACCAACCTGAACAAAGATTTAATTTGAACTCTTTCAATTTAGGAATTAACTCCTCAGATGTTTTAGGAAATTTTCCTCCAGACTCAATTCCAATAAAACCTGCCTGACTTGCTTCTGATAAGCATTGTTCTAAAGAAGTATCGCCCCCTAGTTCTGGCATGTCATCGTTACTCCATGCAATTGGTGCTATTCCTAATTTTACTGACATAAATAAGTCTTATATATATAAGTTTTAAAAATGAAATCTAAAAAATTAAAACTAGGTATCATTGGAGGTGGACCTAATTCTTGGATTGGTCACGTACATAGAATTTCATCAAGGTTTGATGACAAATATGAAATTGTAGCAGGAGTTTTTTCAAGAAATTCAAAACAATCAACTTCGTTTGGAAAAAGCATCGGTGTTAGTGAGGATAGATGTTATGCAAATTATTTAACCATGGCTAACAAAGAAAGTATTCGAAAAGATAAAATTGATGTTGTATCAATAATGACGCCACCAGGAAGTCATCAAATTATTGCTGAAAAATTTATCGATAAAAACATTCATATTATTTCTGACAAACCTTTTGCTGCTGATCTGAAACAAGCCAAAAGTTTATTTAATAAAATAAAAAAAAATAAAAAAATTAAATATGCTCTTACACATAATTATTCAGCTTACCCAATGGTTCGAGAGGCCAAAGTATTAATTGAAAAAGGAAAAATTGGAAAAGTAGAAGATATTAATTTTGAGTATGTTCAAGACTGGAGTGAAGGAAAAACTATAAATAAAAAAAACTCTAGAAAGATGTTTCGTTGGAAACTTGATAACAAAATTGTAGGCGTCTCAACAGTTTTAAACGAGCTTGGATCTCATGCTTGTCATCTTGCCAGTTATATGTCTGGATTAAAAACAAAAAAAGTTTTTGCTGATATTACTCAAGTATCAAAAACAGTTAAAATGGATAACAATGCTAAAGTATTAATTGAATTTGATAATGGTGCAAAAGGAATGTTTTGGACAAGTTGTACTGCAAGAGGTGGAGTTTATGGTTTGAGAATAAGAATTTTTGGATCTAAAGGAAGTTTAGAGTGGGTACAAAATGATCCAACTTATTTAAAATTTAATCCATCAAAAGGAGCTGTAAGAATATTAGAAAGAGGATTTCATGACGCGAGTTTTTCCAAAAAATTTTCTAGAATTAAATTTGGTCATCCAGAGGGTTACTTGGATGCTTTTTCTAATATCTATAGAGAGTTCGCTGAGTCGTTAAAATTAAAAAAAAGAACTTTCTATCCTAATGAAGATGAGGGTTATGAAACTGCTAAGTTTATTGATGCATGTAAAAGGTCTAGCAAATCAAAAAAATGGGTTAAACTATGATTAATGTTGCTTTAATTGGTCTTGGAAGAATTGGTCAAATGCATGCTGAAAATTTATTTTCTCATAAAAGTTTTAAATTAAAATATACTTTTGACATAAATACAAAACTCAATAAAAAATTATCAAAAAAATTTAACTCTATTTCAATTAATAATCCTAAAATTGCTTTCAAAGATAAAGATATAAACCTCATATTTATTGCATCAAGTACACCAACGCATATCAAATTAATTGAGGAAGCAGCCAAATATAAAAAAGTAATTTTTTGTGAAAAACCTTTAGATTTAAATATTGATAAAGTTAACAAATGCCTGAGAAAAATTAAAAAACTAAATCCAAAAATTCAGTTGGGATTTAACAGAAGATATGACCCAGGTCATAGTTCTTTAAAAAAAGAACTTCAAAAAGGAAAAATAGGACAGCTAGAAAAAATTATAATTACTAGTAGAGATCCTGCCCCTCCTCCTTTAGATTATTTAAAAGTTTCGGGAGGTATATTTAAAGACATGATGATACATGACTTTGATTTAGCTAGATTTTATTTGGAAAAAGATGAAGTGGAATCAATTTTTTCAACAGGAAGTAATATTTCAGATAGAAAATTTAATAAAATAAAAGATTATGAGCTTGCCTCATGTATTTTAAGATCAAAAAAAGGTGTGCAATGTATTATTACTAACTCAAGACATTGTAGTTTCGGTTATGATCAAAGAGTGGAGTTGTTTGGATCTAAAGGAATGTTGATATCTGGGAATAAAAAAGAAAACGAGACAGAAACATTTACTAAAAACAATACTTCTCAACAAACACCTCTTCTTAATTTTTTTATTGATAGGTATGTTGATGCTTACAGGCTTCAGCTTGATGAACTTGCAAGATACACATTAAAGAAAAATAAACCTATATCTAGTTTTGAGGATGGAAGAAGAGCTCTTATCATTGCTAATGCTGCATCAAGTTCTTTGAAACAAAAAAAACAAATTAAATTAAAATTTTAGATACAACTATCAATAGAATATCTAAAATAATTATAAACTGTGTATAAAACTTATACATTTTTAAGTTGTCGTCTTTACAACTTAGTTTTTTCTATGTTAACGTCCCAGCTTTAAAAGTTAACTTTTTAATAACGAGAGGGAAATATAATGAAAACATTATACAAATCATTATTAGCTTTTGTTGCATGGGTTATGCTATCAGTGTCTGCTTTAGCAGTGGACGTGATCGTTGTATCTCACGGACAAGCTAACGACCCGTTTTGGTCTGTTGCTAAGAATGGTGTAGATAAAGGATGTGCTGATATGGGAATATCTTGCAAGTACACTGCACCTG
>CACGLD010000019.1 GCA_902573755.1 uncultured Pelagibacteraceae bacterium | reverse complement strand
TGTTAATCAAGCGCAAGTAAGAGATTTATTAAGACCTTATATGTTAAAATCTATTCCTGAGAATTTTCTTAATGGTTTTAATGAAGATGAGTTTTATGTAAATCCAACAGGTAATTTTGTGATTGGTGGTCCTGATGGAGATTGTGGTTTGACTGGTAGAAAAATTATTGTTGATACTTATGGTGGAGCTGCACCTCATGGTGGTGGTGCTTTTTCCGGAAAAGATCCAACTAAAGTTGATAGATCAGCAGCTTACGCTGCAAGGTATATAGCAAAGAACGTAGTTGGTTCAAAAATTGCAGACAAATGTTTAATTCAATTAGCTTATGCGATTGGTGTATCAAAACCATTATCTATTTATGTGGATTTATTCGATAATGATCTAGATAAAAATAAATTTGTTGTAGAAAAGATTAAAGAAAATTTTGATTTGAGCCCTAGAGGTATTAGAGAGATGTTAAATTTAAATAAACCAATATATGAAAAAACATCTGCTTACGGCCATTTTGGCAGAGCACCTGAAGAAAATGGTTCATTTTCATGGGAAAAAACTGATAAAATTAATGTTTTTTCTAAATAGTTTCTATTGAATTAAAAAAAAACTTTAATATATTGCAGCTACATTATTGAATTTTACAAAATGGGCTTAAGCCCATTTTTTTTTGGAGCAAACAAAATTATGTTGAATAAAAGAGCAGATAAACTTGAATTATTAAGAATTGCTGAAGCTGTAGCTTTAGAAAAATCAATTGATAAAGAACTCATTATAAGTTCTATGGAAACGGGTATTGCAAAAGCTGCAAAATCAAAGTTTGGACAGGAAAATGAAATTAAAGTTTCTATAAATAGAGACAATGGTGATATTGAGCTTTTTAGAAAATTGGTTATTGCTGAAAATCCTGAAAATGCAAATACAGAAATAAAATTAGAGGACGCAATCAATTTAAATGAATTAAACAAAGACAAGTCTATTGGCGACGAAGTTTTACAACCGCTTCCTTCATTTGATTTTGGAAGAATCGCCGCGCAAACAGCAAAACAGGTAATTAGTTTTAATGTAAGAGAAGCTGAAAGAGAAAGACAATTTAATGATTTTATTGATAAGAAAGACTCAATTTTAAGTGGGATAGTCAAAAGATTAGAATTTGGAAGTGTAATTGTGGATTTAGGAAGAACCGAAGCAATAATTCAGAAAAATGAATTGATTCCTCGTGAAAATATAAAAGCAGGTGATCGTATAAAAGCTTATTGCTATGATGTTAGAAGAGAGCCTAGAGGACAACAAATATTTCTTTCTAGAGCTCATCCTAAATTTATGGAAAAGCTTTTTGTTCAAGAAGTCCCAGAAATTTATGATGGATTAATAGAAATCAAGTCTTCTTCAAGGGATCCTGGAAGTAGAGCAAAAATATGTGTTAAAGCAGTTGATACATCTTTAGATCCGGTTGGTGCTTGTGTAGGTATGAGAGGTTCAAGAGTACAGGCTGTTGTAAATGAACTTCAAGGTGAAAAAATTGATATAGTAAATTGGTCAGAAGATCCTGCAATTTTGGTTTCAAATGCGCTATCCCCAGCTGAAGTACAAAGAGTTAACGTTGATAGTGAAAGAAAAAAACTTGATGTAATTCTAACTGAAGAAAACTTAAGTAAAGCAATTGGGAGAAGAGGTCAAAATGTTCGACTTGCAACAAAACTCTTAAATTATGAAATAAATATAATGACAGACGCAGAGGATTCTGAACGAAGACAATTAGAATTTAAAGAAAAAACAGAGAACTTTGTTAAAAATTTAGAGTTAGACGAAACGTTAGGTCAGTTACTTGTTGCTGAAGGTTTTTCAACTATTGACGACATCAAAGATAGTTCAGCTGAAAATTTAATGAAGATAGAAGGTATAGAAGAAGATACCGCCAAAGCATTGATAGAAAGAGCTAAAGAGTTCCATGAAAAGGATCAGGAGGATATTTCTCAGAGAATAAAAGAATTAGGTCTTGAAGATGCTTTGATTAATTTAAAGGGATTAACACCAGGAATGTTAGTTACACTTGGTGAACAAAAAATTTTAAGTTTACAAGATTTTGCAGACTTAGCATCTGATGAATTAACCGGTGGTTATGATCTGGTTAAAGGTGAGAGAGTGAAAATCCAAGGTTATCTGGAAGATTTTGCTCTATCAAAAGAAGAAGCGGATGAACTAATTATGTCTGCGAGAAACATTGTTTATAAAGATTGAGTGATGAGGTATGGAGAAAAAAACAAAATTAACAATTTCAGGCTCAGCCAAAAAATCAATCAAGAACATAGAGATAGCTAAATCTCAAGGAAAAAATTCTGTAGTAATTGAAAAACAAACTGGAAAACTCTCAAGTAGAGGAGGATCATTTAGATTTAGTACAAATAAACCGAGAACATCCTCAACTTTTAACAGAGGAGCACCGCCAAAACCTTCACTTAATCCTAAATCGCCCTCTGTAACAAACGATTTTGAAAAGAGAAAACTAGCAGAACAAAGAGCCACTAAAAGACTTAAAGGAGATAGTGAAAACAAAGATAGAAAGACTTTAAAAGCAGGCACAAAGAAAAGAGAGTTGAAGTTAACTGTATCAAGGGCACTAAGTGATGAGATTGATGCAAAACAAAGAAGTTTAGCTTCAGTTAAGCGAGCAAGACAAAAAGAAATTAAAAATGCTACAAAAGATGACTCTCAAGAAAATTTAAAACCAATTAAAAGAGACATTAATATTCCTGAAGCAATCACAGTAAGAGAACTTGCAAACAGAATGGCCGAACAATCAAGTAATGTAATTAAGCATTTATTTAGCATGGGTGTTACTGTGACTATCAATCAAACCTTAGCTGCAGACACTGCAGAATATTTAGTTAAAGAATTTGGTCATAATCCAATAAGAGAAGAAAAAGCAGAGGAAATAATTCAAAAAATAAAAGCCTCAAGAACTGAAAATTTAAAAAATCGACCACCAATAGTTACGGTCATGGGTCATGTTGATCATGGCAAGACTTCAGTACTAGATGTGCTCAGAAGTGCAAATGTGGTTTCAGGAGAATTTGGTGGAATAACCCAACACATTGGAGCATATCAAATTGAAAGTCAGGGTAACAAATTAACATTTATTGATACTCCAGGTCACGCTGCATTTACAGAGATGAGAGCAAGAGGATCAAAATTAACTGATGTAGTTGTATTAGTAGTTGCTGCAGATGATGGAGTTAAACCTCAAACAGTTGAATCTATTAAACATGCTAAAGCTGCAAATGTTCCAATAGTTGTAGCAATAAATAAATGTGATTTACCAGAGGCAGATCCTCAGAAGATAAAAAATCAATTATTAGAGCATGAATTAATTGCTGAAGATTTATCTGGTGATACTTTAATGGTTGAGATTTCAACTAAAACAAAACAAAATTTAGATAAATTAGTCGAGTCTATTATACTTCAAGCAGAGATTTTAGATCTTAAAACGGATTATGAATCTAAAGCTACAGGTATAGTTTTAGAGTCAAAAATTGATGTTGGTAGAGGTCCAGTTGCAAATATAATTGTAACAACAGGAACACTTAAGAGAGGTGATTTTTTTGTAAGTGGTTTAAAGTGGGGAAAAGTAAGAGCTATTATTAATGATAAAGGTAAAAATATTAATGAAGCATTACCTTCTACTCCTGTTGAAATTTTAGGAATAAATGGTGCAGCCAAAGCTGGAGACGATTTTATTGTTCTTGATACAGAAAAAGAAGCTAAGACACTGAGTGAAAATAGAGCTCAAGAGAGTAAGGATGGAAAAAATCCACTAACTTTTGCAACTCAAGACTCTGCTTTTTCTGATAAATCTACTGAAGAATTAAATTTAATAATTAAATCTGATGTACATGGATCATCTGAAGCAATCAAAAATGCAATTAGTCAAATCAAACATGATGAAGTTAAACCTAAAATAATTTTAGCAGATATTGGAATGGTAACTGAGACAGACGTTACATTAGCGAAAGCTTCAAATGCAGTATTAATAGCTTTCAATGTTAAACCAAGTAAAGAAGCAAAAAAACTTGCTGAAAATGAGAAGATAAAAATATCTTCATACAACATTATTTATGAGGTTCTAGATTACATAAAACAAAGAATGTCAGGATTATTGGCGCCTGATGTACAAGAAAAAATTACTGGTACTGCACAAATTTTAGAAATATTTAAAGTTTCGGGTGCAGGTAAAGTTGCTGGTTCAAAAGTAACTGAAGGAGAAATTAATAGTACTTCAGATGTAAGAATAATTAGAGACGGTGCTATTATTTATACTGGAAAAGTTTCAACAATATTTAGAGAAAAAAACCAAGTAAAACAGGTAAGTGATGGTCAAGAATGTGGAATTACAGTTAAAGATTATATGGATTTCCAAAAAAATGACACAATAGAGGCTTTTAGTGTTACATCTACTGAGAGGTCAATTTAATGGCAGATAGAATAGGAAAACCAGTATCTCAAAGACAGCTTAGGGTAGGAGAAATGATTAAGCAGTCTTTAAGCATGATTTTTATAAGAAATGAGGCTAAGTTGCCAAATTTAGAAACAAACACTATAACGGTTACTGAGGTTAGAATGAGCCCTGATTTAAAAATTGCTAAAGCATATGTTCTTCCATTAGGAGGGAAAGATGCGGAGGAAACAATTAATATTTTAAAGGAATACTCATTTTCAATTAGAAAAATTTTATCACAAAAAGTGGTCATGAAATTTTTACCAAAATTACTTTTTAGAAAAGATGAGTCTTTTGAGTATGCGGAAAAAATAGAAAACTTAATAAAACAAACAAATAAATAGGAAGAAAGAGGCATGAATAAAAAGGCACAAGAATTAGCAATGCACGATAAAGATACTGGATCTTCAGAAATCCAAATCGCTTTGCTAACTGAAAAAATTGAAACTCTCTCTAAGCATATTAAGCAATTCAAAAAGGATAAACATTCATCTGTTGGATTGTTGAGAGCGGTAAATAGAAGAAAGAAATTGTTAGAATACCTAAAGAAAAATAAAATGGATTCTTACAAAAATGTACTGTCGAAATTGAATTTAAGAAAATAGAAGTCAAGATAGATAGAACGGAATGGAACGAAACGAACGAAACGAAATGGAAATGAAATGTTTAAAGTATTCAAGAAGGAAATTGAAGTAGCAGGAAAGAAGATAAGTTTAGAAACAGGTAAAGTAGCAAGACAGGCAGACGGTGCAATAATTGCAACATGTGAAGAGACAGTCGTACTAGCAACAGTAGTGGGAGCAAAAAAAGTAAATCCTGATATGGATTATTTTCCATTATCTGTAAATTACCAAGAAAAATATTATGCAGCTGGAAAAATTCCAGGTGGATATTTTAAAAGAGAAGCAAGACCAACTGAAAGTGAAACACTAATCTCTAGATTAATTGATAGACCAATCAGACCTTTGTTTCCTGATGAATTTAAAAATGAAGTACAGTTATTACCAACAGTAATTTCATACGATAAAGAAAATGAACCAGATATTTTATCAATCACTGCATCATCTGCTGCATTAGCTATATCAGGAATGCCATTTATGGGTCCTGTAGGAGCTTCTAGAGTTGGTTTTATTGACGGCAAATATGTTTTAAACCCATCTAAATCAGATTTAGAAAACTCAAGTTTAGATTTAGTTGTGGCAGGTACAAAAGATGCTGTACTTATGGTTGAGTCTGAAGCTAATGGTTTAACCGAAGAAGAAATGTTAAATGCAGTTAAATTTGGTCATGAGGGATTTGTTCCAGTGATTGAAATGATCGAGGAACTTGCAAAAGAATGCAGAAAACCTGAGTGGACTGTTGAAAAGAAAGATCTATCAGAAGTTAAGAAAAAACTTGAAGAAACTTTTACAGAAGATCTTAAGAAAGCTTTTGCAACTAGAGATAAACAAGATAGATCAAATCAAATTTCAGAGATTACTGATAAAGCCAAAAAGCTTTATGAGGAAGATGAAAATTACACTGATCTAGATGTTAACAGTCAATTAAAAAATCTTGAAAAATCAATTGTTAGAACTGATATTCTAAAAAACAAAAATAGAATTGATGGTAGAGGCTTATCAGATGTAAGACCTATCGAATGTGAAGTTGGTGTTCTGCCAAGAGCACATGGTTCTTCATTATTTACTAGAGGTGAAACTCAAGCAATTGTTGTTGCAACTTTAGGAACATCTGATGATGAACAAAGAATTGAAAGCTTAGATGGGCTTCAAAGAGAACGATTTATGCTTCACTACAATTTTCCTCCTTTTTCAGTTGGAGAAACTGGTAGAATTGGAACAGGTAGAAGAGAAATTGGTCATGGTAAATTAGCATGGAGAGCAATCAATTCTTCATTACCTACTAAAGAGGCATTTCCATACACTTTTAGAGTAGTTTCTGAGATTACAGAATCTAATGGTTCTTCTTCAATGGCTACTGTTTGCGGAACTTCTTTAGCATTAATGGATGCAGGTGTACCGATTAAAGAGCCAGTTGCAGGTATAGCTATGGGATTAATTAAAGAAGGTGACGATTTTAGTGTTCTGTCAGATATTTTAGGTGATGAAGATCACTTAGGTGATATGGACTTTAAAGTAGCTGGAACTAAAGATGGAATTACTTCTCTTCAAATGGATATCAAAATTACAGGGATTACATTTGAAATCATGGAGCAGGCTTTAAGCCAAGCGAAGGATGGAAGAGTTCATATCTTAGGTGAAATGAATAAAGCATTATCAGCTTCAAGATCTGATGTTGGAAAACATACTCCAAAAATGGAACAAGTTAATGTTGATAAGAAAGACATTGCTGCTGTCATTGGAAAAGGTGGTGCAACGATTAGAGAGATCGTTGAAAAATCAGGTGCTAAAGTAGATGTAAATGATGAAGGTGTAGTAACAGTTGCTGCTCCTGACGAGGAGTCTAGAAATATCGCAATGCAAATGATTAAAGACATTACTGCAAAAGCTGAATTAAACAAAATTTATTCAGGTAAAGTAATGAAGATTATGGAGTTTGGCGCATTTGTTAATTTCTTAGGAAAACAAGATGGACTAGTTCATATCTCAGAACTTGCAGATAAAAGAGTTGCTAAAGTTACTGACGTTGTCAAAGAAGGTGACGAAGTAAAAGTTAAAGTGATTGGTTTCGATAGAGGTAAAGTTAAACTTTCTATGAAACAGGCTGCTGAATAATTAATAGCTTAAATTTAAATTTTAAACCCCTGGAATGAGAGTTCTGGGGGTTTTTTTTAACTAAAATTAACTAAATTTAGCTAATATTTTTTGGATCTGGCATCCCAACCTTGTTATATCCAGCATCTACATAATGAATTTCACCAGTAACACCATTAGCAAGGTCACTTAATAGATATAACGCTGAATTTCCAACATCATGGATATCTACATTTCGCTTAAGGAAAGAATGGTCTTCATTCCATTTATATAAGAATTTTGCGTCTCCAATTGCAGAGGCAGCCAATGTCTTGATAGGTCCAGCACTTATAGCATTTACCCTCATACCTTTGGCTCCTAAATCTCTTGCTAAATACTTAACACTTGCCTCAAGAGCTGATTTACAAACACCCATTACATTATAATTTGGAATTGCTTTAGTAGACTCGTAAGTTAAAGTTAATAAACTTCCACCTTGTTTCATCACTTTTGAAGCTTCTTTTGCTACTTCAGTAAATGAAAAGCATGAGATTAACATACTTCTTAAAAAGTTTTCTCTAGTTGTATTTAAATATTCACCTGATAACTCTGATTTATCAGAGAAAGCAACTGCATGAACTACAAAATCAATTTCACCCCATTGAGATTTAATATCCTCAAATAATTTTACTACTTCTTGTTTTTTTTTCAACATCACAACTAAATGTAACATTTGAATTTAATTTTTCTGCTAAAGGAACTACTCTTTTTTTTAAAGCGTCACCCAAATAAGTAAATGCTAGTTCAGCTCCTGCTTCAGCAAGTTTTTGAGATATACCCCAGGCGATAGATCTTTCATTGGCAACACCCATGATTAATCCTTTTTTACCTTTCATCAAACTCATAAACTAAACCTTTTCAAAAATTAAAGCTGCATTAGTTCCACCAAACCCAAAACTATTTGACATTACTGTATTTAATGTTGTTCCTGTTTCAGTTTTCGCAATAATTGGAAATTTTTTAGCATCATCATCCATATCAGTAATATTTGCTGATCCTGTTATGAAATTGTTTTTCATCATTATCAAACAATAGATTGCTTCATGCACTGAAGCAGCTCCTAAAGGATGACCTGATAAAGATTTTGTTGAACTTATTTTTGGAATGTCTTCTCCAAAAGTTTCTTTAATAGCATTAAGTTCAGTTATATCTCCAACTGGAGTAGATGTTCCGTGAGTATTAATATAATCGATGTTATTTTTAGCAGTTGCCATTGCCATTTTCATACATCTGACAGCACCTTCTCCTGATGGAGCTACCATGTCGTATCCATCCGAAGTTGCTCCATAACCAGTTAATTCTGCGTATATTTTAGCACCTCTTGCTTTAGCATGTTCGTATTCCTCAAGTACTAACACACCTGCACCTCCTGCAATTACAAACCCATCTCTAGTTTTATCATAAGCTCTAGACGCAGATTGTGGAGTGTCATTATATTTTGATGATAAAGCTGTCATAGCATCAAACATTGCTGTCATCGCCCAATGAATTTCTTCACTTCCACCTGCAAAAACAACATCCTGTTTACCCATTTGAATTAATTCCATAGAATTTCCTATGCAGTGACCACTTGTTGCACAAGCAGAACTCATTGTATAGTTAGTTCCTTTAATTTTAAATGGTACGGCAAGTGTTGCTGAGGCAGTACTGGCCATTGTTCTTGGAACAATAAAGGGCCCCATTAGTTTTGGAGTTTTAGCTCTGGTTTTGTCTGCTGCAAGTATTACGTTTTCAATTGATGGACCACCAGAACCCATTACAATTCCAGTTTTAAAATTACTCACTTCACTTTCTCCTAATCCAGAATCTTCAATTGCCTCTTTCATTGCAATATAATTATAAGCTGAGCCTGAACCCATAAATCTAATCGTTTTTCTATCGATATGATCTTCAAGTTTAATATTTGGTTTACCATGAACATGGCTTTTTAAATTATGCTCCTTGTATTCCTCAGCATAAGAAATTCCTGATTTTGAATTTAATAAAGATTGATGAACTTCTTCTTGATTATTTCCTAAGCAAGAAACTACTCCTAAACCTGTAATAACTACTCTTCTCATTATTTAAACAACCCTACTTTTAAACTTTCTGCTGAATATATTTTTTTATTATCTGCAAGAACAATTCCATTTGCAAGCCCAACAGTTGTTCCTCCAGGAGACATAATTTTCTTCATATCTATTTCATATCTTACATTTTTTACACTCTGTAATACTTCGCCTGTAAATTTCACAGTACCCACTCCCAGAGCCCTTCCTTTTCCTGGATTTCCTAGCCAACCTAGAAAAAAACCTACCAGTTGCCACATAGCATCTAAACCTAAGCACCCTGGCATAACTGGATCTTTTTTAAAATGACAATCAAAAAACCAAAGATCATCTTTAATATCTAATTCAGCTTTTAAAGAGCCCTTATTAAATAAACCATTATTCTCATTGATTTCAGTTATTCTGTCAAACATAAGCATTGGCGGAAGAGGTAATTTTGCATTGCCAGGTCCAAAAAGATCACCATTTCCACAAGTTATTAGGTCATCATAGGAGTATGAGTTTTTTTTCATAATTTTGAGCCCCCTTAATACTTGATTTAATCCTAATATAATATAATAAAACGTTATATTTTTATTCATACTTTAGAATAATTATAAAAAGTGATGCCAAAAAACTGCAATTTTATTGAAAAATTAAGAGAAGTTGGGCTTAGACCTACTAAGCAAAGAGTAAAAATGTGTGAAGTTTTGTTTAATAGAGAAAAAACTTTTCATTTCACAATTAACGATTTGGTTAAATTGTTATCTGAGAAAATGAATCAAAAAATATCTCTAGCTACAGTTTATAACACAGTTCATGCATTTGAAAAAAAAGGATACCTAAAAGAAATTTCAATCGATAGTCATAAAAGTTATTTTGATACAAACACATCAGCACACCATCATTTTTTTGATGAAGATACGCATGAGCTAATCGATTGTGATGAGAGCGATATAGACAAAATAAATATTAGAAAAAATATAACTGGAAAAAAAATAAATTCCGTTGAAGTTTTGGTTAGAGTTGCGAGTGATAATCAAACTCAAAAATAATTCTATCAAATCAAATACTTAAAATCTACATTATAATAATTCTAAACTGTTGACATATACAGTATAACCATTATATGGTGAGTAACATTTAAAAGGAGAAAAATAATGTCTTTAAAAGGAAGTAAAACAGAAGAAAACTTAAAAGCAGCATTCGCTGGTGAAAGTCAAGCAAATAGAAGATATCTTTATTTTGCACAAAAAGCAGACATCGAAGGTTACAATGATGTAGCTACAGTTTTTAGATCAACAGCAGAAGGTGAAACTGGTCACGCTCATGGTCATTTAGAATACTTAGAACAAGTTGGTGACCCAGCAACAGGCAAACCAATTGGCGAAACTAAAGCTAACTTAGCTTCAGCTATCGAAGGTGAAACTCATGAGTACACAGATATGTACCCTGGTATGGCCAAGACTGCTAGAGAAGAAGGTTTTGAAGAAATCGCAGACTGGTTTGAAACTTTAGCTAAAGCTGAAAAATCACACGCTGGTAAATTTCAAAAAACTTTAGAGTCTATTAGCTAATCAAATTACTTAGTGGGCGTTAGTCGCCCACTAAAAAAAATTCGTATTTCAAATAACTAAATTATATGAGCAAAGAAGGAAGTTTAGGTGCACCTATAAGACACCCTATAGATTTTGAGCATCCTGATTTTTTAAATCCTGAAAAGTTAGATACTGAAATGAGAAGAGTGTTTGATATTTGTCATGGATGCCGAAGATGTTTTAATCTTTGCGACTCATTTCCAAAGCTATTTGACATGATTGATGAATCTAAAAATGAAGATGTTGAAAGCTTATCTAGCGATCAATTTGCCCCTGTCGTTGATGCATGTACATTGTGTGATATGTGTTTTATGACTAAATGCCCATATGTTCCACCTCATGATTTTGATTTAGATTTTCCACATTTAATGCTGCGATATAGAACAGCTCAAAAAAAGTTAGGTAAATTACCAAGCGTACCAACACAATTAGCCCAAATAGACCGAAACGCTAAAATTGGTGTTATGTTCTCTAAAATAGTTAACTGGGCATCAAATATTAAAAATAAATTAATTAGAAAAATCTTAGAATTAATTACTGGAATAGATAAAAGAGTTCAGTTACCAAAATATAACTCAGAAACTTTTTCTAATTTTTTCAAAAAAAATAGAGATAAGATAAATTATCAAACATCTTCTAAAGATAGAAAAGTTGTTATTTATTCAACTTGTTTTGTAAATTTTAATAAAAAAAATACAGGTGTTGCCGCTTTAAAAGTTTTGAAAAAAAATGGTGTAGAAGTTCAGGAAGCTTACCCTGGTTGTTGTGGGATGCCATTTTTAGAGCAAGCTGATCTGCCAAAAGTTGTTGAACAAGCAAAAAAAGTTTCTAAGGATTTAGTCGAATGGATTGATAAAGGATATAAAGTAGTAACATTAACAGCGAGTTGTGGGTTGATGTTAAAATTTGAATGGCCTTTGTTGTTACCAAATGATGAAAAAATAAAAAAATTATCTGCAAATGTTATGGATATTGATGAGTATGTTGTGGATATTGCAAACAATGAGGGATTAGCAGAAGGATTAAATGAGATTGATGGAGGTGTAACTGTACATCATGCTTGTCATGCTAGGGCACAGAACATGGGTATCAAAGCAAGAGATATGTTAAAACTAATACCAAACGTTAAAATTGATGTAGTTGAAAGATGTGCAGGTCATGGTGGAACTTTTGGAGTAATGAAAGAAACTCATGATTTAGCAAATAAAGTTGGAAGACCTACAGCTAGACAAATAAAAACCAAAAATAATAAGTATATGGCTTCTGATTGTCCTTTAGCTGGTAAACATTTAAAACAGTTAGAAGTTGATACAAATATATCTAATGATGAGGCACTACATCCTATCGAATTGATGGCAAAAAGTTATAACTTATGATTATGCCGAGAGAAAAAAGAGAAATTCAAAAAGAAGACATCATTCCTTTAGATGTTTATACAGAAAAGAGACGTGAATTAAGAAAAAACATTGTTGATTATAAAAAAAATAGAAGAGTTGCTTTAGGTCCTTATGCCACTTTTTATTTTGAAAGTTATGAAACAATGTTAGCCCAAGTTCAAGAAATGTTGTATATTGAAAAAGGTGGTGACGAGCAACTTCATGATGAGTTATCTGCGTACAATCCTTTAATACCTAACGGCAAAGAACTAACTGCAACTTTAATGTTTGAAATAGATAATCCTATTTCAAGGGCTGCCTTTCTTGGAAAAGTTGGTGGAATAGAAGCAACAGTATTTATGAAAATAAATGGTGAGAAAATTAAAGCAGTTCCAGAAGAAGATGTTGATAGAACCTCTGCTGAGGGAAAAGCTTCTTCTGTGCAGTTTATTCACTTTAATTTTACTGATGATCAAATAGAAAAATTTCAATCTAATAGTTCAGAAATTGAGCTTGGCATTGATCATAAAGAATATTCTCATAGCACAAAATTATCTAAGGAAAATATAGCCTCATTATCTGCTGATTTTAACTAATTTAGTCCCCAAACATTATCTGTTTTAATCCAACCTTTAAATTCTTCTGATGTAATTTTGCACCAATTTTGTTCACACTTTTCTATAATTAGTAATCTTCCTTCTTTTATTTGAGCAACTGGTTTAGCAAAAGATGTAGGTTTCTTAAATAAAACTTTATCTTTTGTGGCTATTACTGAATTACTTTTTTTTAATTGTGAAATATGAATCCATCCGCTGTTATTTTTAAAATCAATAATTCGTCTAAAATTTTCTTTTTTATCGATTTGTTTTAAAGGTAAATTTATTTTCTTGTAAACGTACTTGATGTCAGATTCAAAACTTGGTCCATAGCGTACGTTCACCTTATTTTTTTTAAGAGAAACGAATATTTCTCCTGCATTACTTGAGGTAATAAAGAATATTAAAAGAGAGAATATAAAAATATTAT
>CACGLD010000018.1 GCA_902573755.1 uncultured Pelagibacteraceae bacterium | reverse complement strand
GATTTAATTAGATGAATTCCTTTTCTTTTAAATTTTGAAATTTTTAATTTGTTTGCTTTATTATAAAAAATTATAGTATTTTTGTTATTAGAGGATTTTATTATATAACTGTTTATTTTAGAATTTAACTTGTTATCTAAAATAATTCTTTTTGGAGAAAATTTTTCAAAACCCTTCAAACGACAATTTAATTTTGGATTATCTTTATTTAGTGTTTTGTGAGTAATCATCAAACTATCATTTTGATATCTCAACATGTGTGTAAACTGATCTGAATAAGAATTTGTAATCTTTTTTTGAGTTTTGCTGTAAATAATATTGTTTTTTGAAATAGCTATTTTGCCGGTAACAAAGGGTAATTTTTTCTTTCTATTAAAAAAATAAGGTAAATAAAAACTTTCAATTTTGCTTTTTAATAAACCTTTTTTTACAATTATTTTTTTTGACTTTAAAATTTTAAAACTTTTATTTCTTACTCTTTTATCTATGTCAGTAACTGCATATATAACTTCTGAAATTCTAGATTTTATTATCGCGTCAGTGCATGGTGGTGTTAATCCATGATGACAGCATGGTTCTAAGGTAACATACATTTTTGAACCTTCTAATTCTTCAAAACTATTTTTAATCGCATTAAACTCAGCGTGTGGTCTCCCATTAAATGAGGTTTGTCCTATGGAAATAATTTTATCATTTTTGACAATAACACAGCCTACAGAAGGATTTGATCCAGTCTGTCCATGACGAGATTTAGCCAAGTCTAAGGCTAACTCCATGTAAAATTTATCTTTTAATGTAAATTTATCTTTTTTTGTAGACATCAAGCTTGTCCACGAATTGTACAAAATCTTTTTCTTCCCTAAAGTTTCTATATACTGATGCAAATCTTACATATCCAACTGGGTCTAAATCTTTTAATCCATCCATAACCATTGTCCCAATTGTGTTTGTTGATATCTCTCCTTGTCCAAGTTCTTCAAGAGATCTTGAAATGTTACTAATGAATTTTTCTATTGTAGCCGTATCTATTGGTCTTTTTTTAAGAGCTATGTAGATAGATTTAGATAATTTATCACGATCAAATGATGATTTTCTTCCATTTTTTTTAACAACCATCAATTCTCTAAATTGAATTCTCTCAAATGTAGTAAATCTTTCACCACATATACACAATCTTCTTCTTCTTATTGCGGTACCATCTTCAGTTGGACGTGAGTCTACAACAGATGTATCACCTTTTTTTTCGCACGGACAAATCATTTACTAAAGGTTCTTATATATCGGAAATGAAGAAGTTAAAGAAATAACTTCATTTTTTACTTCGTTTTCTATTTTGCTATTATCTGTTGGGTTTTCAGATAAACCTTTCAGAGTTTTTGTTATTAATTCACCTACCGTTTTAAACTCATTTAAACCAAATCCACGAGTTGTAGCCGCTTGAGTTCCTAATCTTATTCCAGATGTAATCATTGGTTTTTCTGTATCAAATGGAATACCATTTTTATTACATGTAATGTTTGCTCTAGACAAACTCTCTGCCGCAAGATTTCCTTTTACATTGTAGGGTCTCAAATCAACCAACATCAAATGTGTATCTGTTCCATCTGAATAAATTTTAAATCCATTATTTTTTAAGGTTTCTGCTAACATTTTTGCGTTTGCTAAAACAGATTTAATGTAATCTTGAAATTCTGGTTGTAGCGCTTCAAGAAAGCCAGCTGCTTTTGCCGCAATAATATGCATTAAAGGTCCTCCCTGATAACCAGGAAAAACAGCTGTGTTAAATTTTTTAGCAAGATCTTCATGATTAGTTAAAATTATTCCTCCTCTTGCGCTTCTAAATACTTTGTGAGTTGTTGAAGTAACTACATGAGCATAGTCACATGGATTAGGGTATCCTTTACCAGCAACTAATCCTGAAAAGTGAGCCATATCAACCATTAGATATGCTCCAACTTTATCTGCTATTTCTCTAAATCTTTTAAAGTCAATTACTCTAGAATAAGCACTTCCGCCTGCAATGATTAATTTAGGTTTATATTCTAATGCAAGTTTTTCAACATTATCATAATCTATCAACTCAGATTCTTTGTCTACATCATAACCTATAGCGTTAAACCATTTACCAGACATTGAAATTTTTAATCCATGTGTAATGTGACCACCTGAATTTAAACTCATACCCATGAACGTATCACCTGGGCTTAACAGGGCTAAAAACACTGCTCCATTAGCTTGTGCACCTGAGTGTGGTTGAGCATTTGCAAATTTACAATTAAATAATTTTTTTAATCTTTCAATAGCAAGGTTTTCTGCTACATCAACATGCTCGCAACCATTATAATATCTTTTACCAGGATAACCTTCGGCATATTTGTTAGTCAAAACTGATCCTTGTGCTTCTAATACTGCTTGAGATACTATATTTTCAGACGCAATTAGCTCTATATGTTGTTGCTGTCTAATTAATTCATCTTTAATAGCTTTATAAAGCTCTGGATCTTTTACAGATAAACTATCCTCAAAAAAACTTTTATAACTATCGTTTAAATAACTTTTTTCGCTCGACATAATTATATTTTCTTAACCCTTCTCAAGTGTCTTCCACCGTCAAATTTTGTATTTAAAAAAACACTTACAAATTTCAAAGCATTTTTTTTGGTTATCAACCGTGACCCTAATGTAATGATGTTTGCATCGTTATGCAATCTGGATAATTTCGTTGATTTTAGATTAAAACATTGTGCAGCGCGAATATTTTTATGCTTATTTGCCGCAATATTCATTCCAGTTCCAGATCCACACACTAAAATACCAACATTACTCTTTCTTGATTTGACTTTTCTAGCAACTTTATGAGCATAGTCAGGATAATCAACGCTGCTGTCATCTTTAGGACCAAGATCTTCAAATTTTATTTTTTTATTTGTTAAGTAATCTTTGATTAGTTCTTTTAATTTAAATCCAGCATGATCTGATGAAATAAATATTTTTTTCAAATTAGCTAAATTTATAATCTAAAACACAAGCAACTAAATGTATTCTATTCTCTTCTCCACCATTAAATGCATTGTGATATTTAGTGTTGTTTGTAACCCAAACTGAACCATCAGCAGGCATATGTTTCGCAACATTATCAATTACCATTAAACAACCAGGGTTTGTAATAATAGGTATATGCAATCTTGGTTCAGGATCTCTATGCCAACTTAAAGTTGATCTTGGCTCTTTTAAAAGAATCCTAACTCTTCCAAGTTTATATTTTTTTGAAAGGACGTCATAAACCTCTTTAAAATATGTGTTCTCATAGTCTTTAATAAATTCTGAGTAAGATGATTCATCAATCATTTCGTCTCTAGAAACTTCTTTTCCTGATTTGTCAGGTTTAGTCCAGTATACTCCACGAGCTTTATTACCTTTTATTGAATCTGGATCACCAGGTATTTGAGTTAGAGATATAGCACCAAAGTGAGTAACACCTGCATCTTCAAATTTTTTAATCTTAACTATTTGGTGATATGCTTCTTGTAATTTCTCTATATCAAACTTAATTTCTTGTTTCTGAAAATCACTAAAGTCTAAAATCCTATCTTCTTTTTTGATATTTAAGTCTACAACTTTTGAGTTTTCTGTCGCCATCGTGATTGCTTTCTACTCTTTTTTTTGTATATGTGTATATTACATTTGTCGCAATTTAAAAGTAAATTAAAACATGATTATTGGTAAATATCCTAGTCTTAGACTCAGAAGAAGCAGAAAAGATCCTTGGTCAAGAAGATTGATTCAAGAAAATACCTTAAGTCCAAATGACTTTATACTCCCTATTTTTTTAATTGAAGGGTCAAATAAACGACAAGAGATTTCATCAATGCCTGGTGTTTACAGGTATACAATTAATCGATTGAGCCAAATTGTGGATAAAGCAATAAAATTAGGAATACCAATGATAGCTCTTTTCCCAAAGACACAAAACTCAAAAAAAGATGAATTGGGAACAGAATCACTGAATGAAAAAAATTTAGTCTGTAAAGCGATACAAGAAGTCAAAAAGAGATACAAAAACCAAATCGGTATAATGTGTGATGTTGCTTTAGATCCTTATACATCACATGGTCATGATGGTTTGATAAAATCTAACACCATATTAAATGATGAAACAATTGAGGTTTTGATCAATCAGTCATTACTACAAGCTGAGATGGGTTGTGATGTACTGGCTCCTTCAGACATGATGGATGGCAGAATAGGAAAAATAAGAAAAGCTTTAGATAAAAATAAATTCCAAAACGTTCAAATATTATCTTACGCTGCAAAATATGCTTCAAGCTTTTATGGACCTTTTAGAGATGCAGTCGGATCTAAAGGTTCTTTAAAAGGAGACAAAAAAACTTATCAGATGGATTATAGAAATTCTGATGAAGCTTTAAGAGAGGTCGCATTAGATATTAAAGAAGGTGCTGATATGGTAATGGTTAAACCAGGTATGCCCTACTTAGACATAATAAAATCAATTAAAGAAAAATTTAAATTACCTGTATTTGCCTATCAAGTGTCAGGAGAATACAGCTTAATTGAAACAGCTATAACAAAAAAATTAATTAATAAAGATTCTATATATGAAAGCTTAGTCGCTTTTAAGAGAGCTGGTGCCAATGCTATAGTAAGTTATTACGCTGATAGAATTGATAAAATAATAAAATAATTATTTTAACGTATTTAAGAATAATAACCTGCTATTTGGATAATTTAAATTATTTGGTCTTAATATAGTTTTATCCAAATAATCGCCTACTAATTTCAAACCATTCAATAAAGTCCCAAGATCATTAACTTCTATATCTTTTTCAATCAAAAAATTAGGTACATATTTTTTTTCATTTAAAGAACTAGCATAATATACAGTTTTGTTACCTTCTAAATCTTTTTCAACTAAATTTTCAAGGGCTAAGTCATATCCTAATATTTTAAGTAACTCCAGTTCCCAAAATATATATTTTTTTATCCAATCTTTTTCTTTTAAAATTAAAAATAAATTTTGAATTATAAAATAAACTTTATCGTTAGATTGAAATTCTGCTGTTAATATTTTGATTAAATTCATAGCAGATGTAATACAGGATAACTTTTGCTTATGATCAAAATATAATGGGGTATAGGCATTTAAAATTTCAATTTTAAAATAACCTATTCTGTTTTCATTTTTAGAATTGTAATTAACATGGAGTTTATTACCAAGCTGAAGATAATTTTTAATTTTTTTTGAAGTACCGCCAAATATAATTCCGGATATCTTTCCTTTATCTTTTGTAAATAATTCAGCAATTAATGAATTTTCATTATATCTATTTTTACTTATTAAAAATCCTTCGTCTGACCAATTCATTTTTTATTTGTATTTTTTAAACATTCTATAGCAGCATTTTGTTCAGCTTCTTTCTTTGATTTTCCAGTCGCTATAAAATATTTTGTATTGGGCAATTTTACTCCAACTTTAAATATGGGTTTGTGTCTTGGACCTGTATTTGAAATTAATTTATAAGTAGGTAATTTTTTAAAGTTTTTTAAAGTTAATTCCTGTAACTTTGTTTTTGCATCTATTTCTGTAACTACACTTTTTTCAATATGATCTTGCCACAAGTTTAAAATTGTTTTTTCAACTATTGTAAAACCTTTATCAAGATAAATAGCACCAATTAATGCTTCACAGCTATCAGATATAATTTTGTCCTCAATTTTTATTTTTTTATTGTTGGGGTTAAATGTTTTAACATAACTAGCTAAATTGATTTTTTTTGCTATATCCAGACAAGTTTTTTTATTAACTAGCGATGCAAATTTTTTATCAAGAATACCCTCTTTTTCTCCTGGATAAATTTCTAAAAGTTTTTTTGCTATGACTAAACCAAGAACTCTATCACCCAGAAACTCTATCTTTTCATTATTTTCATTTGGATTAAAGCTTTTATGTGTAAGGGCTTGAACAAGTAGATCTTTATTTTTAAATTTTAAATCAATTTTTTTTTCTAAACTTTGATAGTTAATTTTCATTAATTAATTTTATTAAAGGTTCTATTAAATCTTATTGACTTATGCCATTTCCAAAATTCAATAAAACTTCCTATTCTTTTATCTGAAGAGAAAAATATAAATTGAGCTTTTCCTACTAAATTATCTTTATGTACATATCCAACACTTGTTAAGTACCTGCTATCTTTAGAACAGTCTCTGTTATCTCCTAAAAAGAAATAATGATCTTTTGGTACAGTAAACACATCAGAATTTTGATAGGTGTAATCTTTTAAATAAACAGTATGAAATTTTTTACCATTTAAAAGTTTTTCTTCAAATCTATAAACATCAATACTTTTGTTGCCACAGAAAATTGTAGTTTTGTTATTAATTTTAGATTTAAGAATTTCAGAATTATTTAAATATAAATTAGAGTCTATAAATTGAATTTTATCACCAGGTAAACCAATTAATCTTTTAATGTAATCTGTTCGATTATCTGCTGGGGTTTTAAATACAATTACATCACCTCTTTCCGGACTACTAAACATAATTCTTTTGTTTAATATTGGAGGACTAAAAGGAAATGAATGTTTGCTATATCCATAGGTATATTTTGTTACAAACAACCTATCACCTACTAATAAAGTAGGTTCCATGGATGATGATGGAATATAAAATGGTTGTACTAAAAGCGATCTAATTATAACTGCAATTATTAATGCATAAATTAAAGTTTTTATATTTTCTGAAAAAAAATTTTTATCTAATTTCATGATGTTTGAATAATTGCAAATGCAGTTGAATAATTTTTTTCATCCGAAATTGATAAAAAACATTTAAAATTTTTGATTTTAAAGTTCTTTTGTACAATTTTTGTAATTTTTTTATTTTTAACGTAATAAGGCTTTCCCTTTTTGTCATTAACAACTTCTATATCTTTAAAATTTAAATTCATACGAAAACCTGTGCCAAGAGCTTTAGAAAATGCTTCTTTTGCAGCAAATCTCTTCGAAAAATAAGCTGCTTTATTGTTTGCTGCATTAGATTGTTTCAATTCTTTAGATGAGTAAATTCTTTTTTTAAATAAAGGATTTTTAATCGATTTTTGAATTCTTTTATTTTCAACAATATCAACTCCAATACCTAGAATTTTCATTTATTTTTTTATAATTTTTTTAAAGTTTTTAATTACTTTTGAAAGTCCATCAAATATTGACTCTCCGATTATAAAATGTCCAATATTATACTCCTCAATATCTATTATTTTTGTTAACATTTTGGTGGTTTTATAGTCTAAACCATGACCAGCATGAACTTCTAAATTTAAACTTGATGCCAATTTTGCACTTTTTTTAATTCTGTTTAATTCACTAGAATAATTTTTTTTTGATTTAACTAGGTTTGCTAGTTTTCCAGTATGTATTTCAATACAATCAGCATTTAATTTTTTAGCAAGTCTAATGTCATTTGGAGAAGAATTAATGAATAAACTTGTTCTTATCTTTGCTTTTTTAAATTTTTTAATTATTTTCTCTAACTTATTAAGGTTGTTTTTTATATTTAAACCTCCCTCGGTAGTAATTTCTTTTCTATTTTCTGGAACTAAACAGATAAAATTTGGTTTTATCTTAAGTGCTTTATTAACAATTTCTTTGTTCATAGAAATTTCAAGGTTTACAGGCACATTTTTTAAACGACAGATTTTTTTTGCATCAATATCATTTATATGTCTTCTATCTTCTCTTAAATGAATTGTTACAGAATCCGCTCCATAACTAATAACTTTTTTAGCTGCGTATAGTGGGTCTGGATGTTTTTCTCCACGAGCGTTTCGTAAAGTTGCGATATGATCTATATTTACACCTAACCTTTTCACTTAATAAATCTGCTTCCTGGGGTTGTTATTGGTATAGATTTAAGTTCTGGTGGTAATTTATTTGCTTTAAAAGTTGGAACATCAATTTTTAAATGAGATGTTATTCCAGTTTTTATTTTTAAAGATTGTTTGGTTGATCGATCAATAATAGATGCAAATCCAATTAATTTTGCTTTTGATTTTTTAATCAATTTAACACACTCTAAACTTGATTTTCCTGTAGTGATTACATCTTCTATAATTAATACTCTTGCTCCTTTTTTAATATTGAATCCTCTTCTGAGAGTAAATTTACCATTTACTCTTTCACAAAAAATTGTTTCTTTTTTGAGCAATTTTCCAATTTCATATCCAATAATTACTCCTCCCATTGCAGGAGCTAGTATTAAATCAATTTTTTTAAATTTTTTTTTAATTTTATTTGCTAAAGATTTACAAATTATATCAGCTAAATTAGGGTAACTTAAAAGTTTTGCACACTGAATATATTTTGAAGAATGTAGACCTGAGGATAGAACGAAGTGACCTTCTAATAATGCATTAGTTTTTTTTAAAATATTTAAGGATTTTTTGTGTGAAAGCATTTCTTTTTTCTTCGTGTCTAATTATCTTAAATTTTATACTCTTTTGTTTTAGCTCTGCAATAAAATTAGTAAAATTCTTAAGGTTTCTAATAATTAATTTAAATTTAAAATTAATATAATTGGGATTTTTACCAACCATTTCTAAGCTCGATATATTTAATTTGTGACTTCCAATGAGTGAGCTTATATCTCCTAATTGACCTGGCTTATCAGGTAATGACATCCATAGAGTGGTATTATATTTTTTTGTTTTTTCCTCTTTTTGCTCTCCTTTATCATGCCAATATCTTCTTATTGCTGCTCTAGCTTTGCCTGTTTTAGTAGTTGGTATCCAGTGAAGTGATGGTGAATTATTTTTAGATGTTATTATATTTACTCGATCACCATTTCTTAAAATAGTTTGTAATTCGCTTTTGTTTCCATTAATTTCACAACCAACTGCTGAATTACCAATTTTAGTATGAACAGCATATGCAAAATCTATAGCAGTTGCATCTTTAGGTAATTTTATAACTGAACCTTTTGGTGTAAAACAAAATACGTTTTCTTGAAACATTTGTAGTTTTGTATACTCATATGAATCTTCAGGATTTTCATTTTTTTCTATAATCTCAACAAGATCTTTTAACCAATCATACTCCTTCCAACTTAAAGAATTAAATTTTTCAGAAGATTTATACTGCCAATGAGATGCAACACCTCTTTCTGCAAATTCGTGCATTTCATGTGTTCTTATTTGAATTTCTATTGGTTTTTTATTTGAACCAATTACAGAAGTATGAATAGATTTATAACCATTGATTTTTGGAGATGAAATATAATCTTTAAATTTCCCTGGTATGCAATTCCATTTTTTATGAAAAATCCCGAGAGTTTTGTAACAATCATCTACGTTTTTTAAAATTATCCTAAATCCAATAATGTCTGTTATTTGTTCAAGTGAAACTCTTTTTTTTTGGACCTTTCTCCAAATCGAAAAAGGTGTCTTTTCTCTACCATGTATTTCAGCATTAATTTCATTATCATTTAAGATTTCACTTAACTCAAAAGATTGTTCTTCGAACAAATCTTTTCTGTCCAATTTTATTTCATCAAGTCTTTTTTTTATTAATTTTCTTGCATCGTTATTTAAAATTTCAAAAGATAAATCCTCAAGTTCATCTCTTATTCTATGCATTCCCATTCTATCAGCTAATGGGGCATAAATTTCCATAGTTTCTTGAGCTATTCTTTTTCTTTTATCCTCTTTAGTAATTGCTTTAATGGTCCTCATGTTATGTAGTCGATCAGCAATTTTAACTAGAAGAACTCTGATGTCTTTTGATGTTGCTAAAATTAATTTTCTGAAATTCTCAACTTTAGAATTAGCTCCAGCTGAATTTTCAAATGCTGAAATTTTCGTTACACCGTCTACTAAATCAGCAACCTCATCACCAAATTCTTGTTTGATAGTTTCATAAGTTGCAAAAGTATCTTCTATAGTGTCATGCAATAGACCAGTTGTAATTGTAGCGCTATCTAATTTTAATTCAGTTAAAATATTTGCAACTTCAATTGGATGAACAGAATATGGATCACCCGAAGCTCTTTTTTGACTCTTATGTGCTTTAACAGCAAAATTATATGCTTTATCCAATTTTTCAGGATTAAGAAATTTATTGTAATCCTTAACTTTATTTATAAGTTCATTTGAATTAAGCATAATTGATATTATACCATTAAATCAAATTTGTTTAATAGATCTAATGTCTCTATCAGGAAGCAGAGAAATCAAGGTTTTAACATCAATTTGTTTATCAGGATGGATCCAATTCTTTTGAATCTCAAATAATGGAAATAATACAAAGTTTCTTTTGTGCATCATTTTATGAGGTAAATTAATCATAGAATTTTTTTTTGATACCAAATTATTAAAATCAATTATATCTAGGTCACATGTACGAGGTGCATTTTTTTTTGCTTTCTTTCTACCTAATTGATTTTCTATAGATTTACATATTTTTAATAGTTCTTGAGGATTGTAATAACATTTTAGTTTTAAAATTATATTTAAGAACTTAGGATTTCGTGGATCAGGCCAGGAAGGAGTTTCATAATAACTAGATACCGAGAGAACATCTAAGTTATGTTCTGCTAATAAAAATTTTGCTTTTTCTATATTTCTTTTTCTTATACCTAAATTTGAACCTATTCCTAAAAAAACAATTTTAGCTTGATTTTCTAATATATCTTGCCTTTTCACGATTCCAATCTCTACTTTTTTTTGTTGCTCTTTTATCATATTGCTTTTTTCCTTTTGCAACAGCTAGTTCTATTTTAGCCTTTCCTTTTTTAAAATACATTTTTGTTGGAACTAATGTGAAACCATCTCTTTGCATTTTACCTATCAATTTATTTATTTCTTTTTTATTAAGAAGCAATTTTCTATCGTCTGTTGGGTTGTGATTAGAGTAACTTGCTTGCTTGTATGGAGATATGTGTGAATTAATTAAAACAATTTCACCTCCCTTTTCAACAGCATAAGACTCAGCAATATTCACCTTGCCCTCTCTTACTGATTTAATCTCTGATCCTTTTAAAACAATTCCAGCTTCAAAAAGATCTTCAAAAAAATAATTAAAACTAGCTTTTCTATTTAAACAAATGATTTTCAAACCAGGATTGGTTTTTTTGTTCATTAAATTAACTTAGCAGACTGAAGAGCTTTTTTTACAATTTCTTTTGTTGTGTCTGTTACTTTTACAAGTGGTAGTCTTACATTGTCATCACAAAGTCCTAAAAGTTTTGCAGCATATTTTACAGGACTAGGATTGCTCTCAACAAACATTGAGTGATGAACTGGTTGTAATATTTTATCTAATCTTTCTGCTTCTTTCATTTCATTATCGGTGTCTGATTTGGAGAATTTTTGAAAATCTGAACAAAGTTTAGGTGCAATATTAGCTGTTACACTAATAGTACCTACCCCACCACGTTTATTAAATTCAAAAGCATTATCATCATTACCTGTTAATTGAATAAAATCTTTACCCATTTTTTCAAGTGTCTGATTAACTCTATCTAAATCGCCTGTTGCATCTTTAACACCAACTATATTTTTTAATTCATAGAGTCTAGCCATTGTATCTACTGACATATCAATCACAGATCTACCAGGAATATTATAAATTATAATTGGAATGCCACACTTGTCATTAATTGCTTTGTAATGTTGATACAAGCCTTCTTGAGTTGGTTTATTGTAATAGGGTGTAACTATCAAAGCGCCGTTAGCTCCTGCTTTTTCTGCATGTGTTGTTAAAGAAATAGCCTCTTCAGTTGAGTTGGAACCCGTACCAGCAATAACTGGAATTTTTCCATTACTTTGTTTTATACATAAATCTATTACTCTTTGATGCTCATCATGACTTAACGTAGGGGATTCACCTGTTGTACCAGCCGGCACAAGTCCATTAGTACCATTATCGATGTGGAAATGGATTAATTTTATATATGCTTCCTCATCTAGACCATTATTTTTAAATGGTGTAATTAAAGCAACATTTGATCCTTTGAACATAAATACTTATAACATAGTTTAAAGATTCATATACTAAAAGATTATGCTCAAAAAAATATTATTTTTAGGTTTCACCGTAACCATATTAATATTTTCAAATAATCTCTTTGCTGAAATAAATTCAGTTGTACCTTTAAAAAAACCTATTTTAAGTAAACAAGAAATTCAAAAGAAAATATCCATAAATATCCTTAAACCATTAAAGAAGCCCACAAAAACCAAAGAAATTAAAATCGAAGAAGTGATTGTTAAAAAAGAGTTGGTTTTAAAAGAAAAAAAATTAAGTTTTAAAATACCAAAAAAAAAACCAACTATAGCTGGTACTAGCACAGCTAAGAATATCAAGATTTCAAGATATTATAGTAAAAAAGACTTCGGGTTAGCTAAAAAAGCTATTTCAGAAATGCAAAAAAGTAAATGGTCTTCTGCGATTAAAATAGCAAAAAAAGCAAAAGACAAATCTATTTATAATTTTATACAATGGAGACATCTTTTAACGTCTGGTAACCAGGCGTCATTTTACGATTATCAAGTTTTTTTAAATAAAAATTCAGATTATCCTAGAATAAGCAGGGTAGAATATCTTGCTGAACATAAACTATCTACAGAAAGTGTTTCACCAAAAAAAATAATAAATTGGTTTAGAGAAAAAGATCCATTAAGCGGCTATGGAAAAATGATACTTGGAGAAAGTCATGTTTTAATTGGTGACAAAAATATAGGTATAAAACTAATTAAAGAAGGTTGGATAACAGCGGATTTATCCAAAAATGAATTAAAATATTTTAGAAAAAAATATAAAAAATATTTAAATGCAGATGACTATATCAAACGAGCTGATTATTTAGCTTGGAACGGAGATCGTTGGGATTTACAAAGGTTAATAAGATATCTACCAAAAGATTATGAACTTTTATATAACGCAAGATATCTCTTAATGAGTAAAGGCTATGGGGTTGACCAAGCTATAGCAAATGTTCCTCAAAAATTTAAAAATGATGCCGGATTAAACTATGATCGATTGAAATGGAGAAGAAAAAAAGGACGTGTAGACTCTTCAACAGAAATTTTATTGAAAATAAGAAATGATAAAGAGTATTTAGTTAGACCTGATAAGTGGTGGAAAGAAAGAGAAATTATCTCAAGAGCATTGCTTTATAAAAAGAAATATGAAATTTCATATAAAATTTCAAGTAATCATGGAATGACTGAAGGCTCCGAATATGCTGCTGCAGAATGGATGAGTGGCTGGATAGCATTAAGTTTTTTAAACGATCCCATTACTGCTAAAGATCATTTTAAAAATTTTTATGAAAATGTTAGTTATCCAATAAGTTTATCTAGAGGTGCGTATTGGCTTGGAAGATCATATGAGAAAATAGGCGAAAGAGAGCAATCAAATAATTGGTACAGAGAAGCTACAAAATATCTTACTACGTACTATGGTCAGCTAGCTTTTTTAAAATTAAATCCAAATGGAAAATTTGAGTTAGAAAAAGATATGGTAATTGATCCAAAATATAGAATTCAATTTTTTAATAAAGAGCTTGTAAAAATTTCTTATCTTCTAGATGAATTAAAGAAAGATAGATACACAAAACATATTTTAAGACATTTGGCTAACGACAATATAGCTAAAGGTAGTGAAGTTTTAGCTGCAGAATTAGCTACAAGTATAAACAGATATGATTTTGCTATTCAGGTTTCAAAAATTGCTTCTTACCAAAAAAGATTTCATAATAAATACAATTATCCAATAATTAGTACTCCTAAATATATTAATAAAAGAAAAATTCCAGAAAGTGCTTTGATCTTATCTATAATTAGACAAGAAAGTGAATTTGATTTAGAAGCTAACAGTCATGCAGGTGCAAAAGGATTAATGCAATTGATGCCTTACACAGCAAAATTAGTTTCAAAACAAGCTAAACTTCCTTATTCAAAATCAAGATTAACCACTGACCCAGAATATAATATTAATTTAGGTTCACATTATATTGCAGGTTTAATTCTACAATATGATGGTGCCTACCCTTTTGCAGTCGCTGCATATAATGCTGGACCTAATAGAGTTAAATATTGGAAAAAAATTAATAAAGATCCACAAAAAAAACAAGTTGATTATGTTGATTGGGTTGAATTAATAAAATTTAGAGAAACAAGAAATTACGTACAGCGTGTAATGGAAAATTATAATGTCTATAGATATATTTTGGAACGACGACCTGTACCTATGAAAAACTTTTTTAAAGATCAGCCTCTATTTTAATGGCGGAAGAGGAGGGATTCGAACCCTCGGTACAAGTTTCCTCGCACGGTCATTTAGCAAACGACTGGTTTCAGCCTCTCACCCACTCTTCCATATGACATTGTGTATTAAGCGATTGTATTGAAAATTCAATATATATAAAGTAATTATTCAATTATTATGAGAAATAAGTACTCAGTATTTTCGTTAATCAAAAATGCTCTTTCATATCATGAAAATTGGCAAAGAGCGTGGAAAGATCCTGCTCCTAAAAAAGAGTACGATGCAGTTATTGTTGGTGGTGGTGGCCATGGATTAGCAACAGCCTACTATTTAGCAAAAAAACACAATATGAATAATATTGCTGTAGTTGAGAAAGGTTGGATAGGTGGTGGAAATACTGGAAGGAATACTACAATTATTAGATCAAATTATTTATGGGACGCAAGTGCAGGATTATATGATCATGCATTAAAAATTTGGGAAGGTTTATCTCAAGAACTAAACTACAATGTAATGTTTAGTCAAAGAGGTGTAATGAACCTTGCACATAATTTACAAGATGTTAGAGATTTAAAAAGACGAACACATGCAAATAGACTAAATGGAATTGATGCGGTCTACTTAAGCACTGAAGAAGTTAAAAATTTTTGTCCAATTATAAACACATCACCAGATATTAGATACCCTGT
>CACGLD010000017.1 GCA_902573755.1 uncultured Pelagibacteraceae bacterium | reverse complement strand
TTATTATATATTCGGCAACATTATTGGAGTTAAAATATTTTATGTATTTAGCTTTACCATTTCTAGCTATTTTTTTTCTTAATTTTTCATCTTTGCTAATTTTTATAATTTTTTCTGATAAATCTGAAATATTTTTATAAAAAACCATTTCGCTTTTATTAAAAAAGTTTTCGTACTGAGTATTTTCATCGATTAAAGTTACTAATCCATTACCGACAATTTGAGCTATTCTATCACTACTGTAATACATTAATGGTTTACCACGACTTAAATTCAATCCCATTTTACAATTTGAAATAATTTTTAAAAAATTATTTGACCAGATTGGTTGAACATTATTTATCCCATAAAAATCAAATTTTATATTTTTTGATCTTTTTATTAGTTTCTCAAGGAATAAAGTTCTTTCATCAAAATATCGAGGTTTTAAAACCCCCCTGTGAACACCGTGACTCATGGCAAAAAAAACATCATTATCACAATCTTTATTAAAATTATTTAGTGTTTCAAAAGATGGATCAACAGGATTGGGTATAAAAAAATTTTTACTATTATCTAAAAAATTTAATACACTTGGTGATGTTGTTAAGAAATTTTTATCGATAACATCCATTTTATCCATTATTCTTTTTTTATTTTTTTCATAATCAGGTCCCTTTTTACCAAGTGGATCTAGAAACCATTGTGCTACTTTTAAATTAGGATAATTAATTTTTAATTCTTGCAATGTTTCAATTTTAATCAAATCTGCATGTCCAAGTACAATTAAGTCAGGTTGAAAATTCTCACATGTTTGTATTAATTTTTTATTTAGATTTTTTGCTCCAGTCATATCAGAATAATTCTTATTGTTATGAGTTATATCTCTATCACTAAATTCTAATACAGAATGACCTAGTCTTATAAATCCATTATTTATTCTTTTTCCAGTATTAAAAAAAAGTCTACCATTAAATCTCTCATTAAAGTTTGTTACATGAATGATTTTTAATTTATCTATACTTTTTTTAAAAATTAAATTTGCAGATAAATTTTCTTGCCTAATATTATCTATTAAAGTCGAGACATATCTATTAGTAAGATAAAAATCCTTGTATGATTTTCTTTGTAAATCAATTCTCTTAGATTTATTTTTAATTAAGAAATCAATTTTTTTAAATAAAGTTAATACATCTAATTTTTCGAGAATAAGAGCATGCTTATTTGTTTCAGGTAATCCACCTTGATTACTTATTATTACGGCACAACCATTTGCTGAGGCTTCTAAACTTACTCTTCCAAATGGTTCTTCCCATCTTGAGCACACAACTGATATACTAGTTTTTTTAAGTAAATTTATAATTTTTTTATGTGATTGAAATCCTAAAATTTTCAATTTTGGATGGTTGTATATTAATTTATCTCTTGCCTCATCTCCAGCAACATATGCGCTCCAATCATTATGTTTATTTAATACTTTTATTATTGCTTCACCAAATAAATCATAGCCTTTATTTTTATTTAACTTGCCTATAAATGAAATGATTTTCTTTTTTTTTTGGAAATTTACTAAATTTTTTTTAGTTGATTGATTAATAGTACAAATTTTATTTCTATAAATAGTGTCTAAATTCAAATTTTTGATAAATTTTTTTTTTGACCAGTCACTATTAAAAACAATTTTTGTACACCTTTTTAATAAATTTTTCCTTTGATAAACAAATTTAGAACCATTCATAGTTAATGGATTGTTATGAAAATATAGAATTAACTTTGTTTTGTTATTTAAATTTTTTATATAATTTACATAATTTGGTCTGTTATGTATTTCTATTATATCTGATTTATTTTTTCTTTCATATTTTTCAAATTCTTCAACATATTTTTTATTCTGACTTTGAAATAAATAATTTTTAGATTTAAGGTTTATATATTTATGATTAAATTTTTTTTTATATTCAGTAGAACCAAAAACTGTTGTAGATGTTTTGAATTTACTATGTCTCAAAGTATCGTTAATAAAAATAGAAACAGCTCCTGGATATTCAGGTGAAAAATTTTCTTTTAATGGTAAAAGTATTGAAATTTTCATACAGATTTCATTAAATATTTTTTTTTGATTAATAATCTTTTTTTATAATTTTTTTTAAGTAGATATTCATTTTTCATTGCTACTGCCTTTGATTTGTAACACTTTTTGTATATTAGTGTCCACTTTCTACCCCTTGTAAATTTCGCACCTTTTGATGAATTGTGCAGCTTTAGTCTTTTATTTATATCAGATGTATATCCTACGTAAGAAATTATTTTATTTTTATGATTAGAAATAATTAAATATACAAAATATTTCATTAATGGCGGTCCCTAGGGGAATCGAACCCCTCTTTCGAGGATGAAAACCACGTGTCCTAACCGATAGACGAAGGGACCGAATTGCTGCTTTTTATTGTAAAATCAATCATTAATCAAGCTTATCATTACAAATTTTGTTTTAGTTTTATTACTTTTTTAAGACCTGATGATTTATGTGTCACTAATGTCTCTGAAACGAAATCATTTCCCTGAATTTCAATTCCAGCAACTAAGTCACTTGGAGTAATTCCTGTAGCACAAAAAATAGAATCGCCCGTAATAATTTCATTTAATTCATATTTTTTTGTTAAATCATTTATACCCATTTTCTTTGCCCTTACTTGATCTTCTTCAGTTTTAAACAAAAACCTACCTTGAAAATTACAATTAAATGCATCTAAAGCAGTTGCTGCAAGAACACCTTCTGGACCACCTCCAATACCTAAAAAAATATCAACATTATATTTTTCCTCAGTAACTAATAAGGCTCCAGATACATCACCATCGGTAATTAATTTTATATTAACTTTTAATTTTTTAAGCTCTTCTATAATTTTTTTATGTCTTGGCCTGTTAAGAATACACGCAGTTAAATTCTCTGGATTTTTATTTAAATAATCACTAAGGTTATAAATATTTTCCTTTACTGTAAAATCTAAATCAATAACGTTTTTTTCATTAACTTTAGTTGAAATTTTTTCCATATAAGTCTCAGGAGCTTTGAATAAATTATTTTTTTCAGCAATAGCGATTACAGATAATGCACCTGGCAAATTATTTGCTGCAAAATTTGTGCCTTCTAGAGGGTCAACAGCTATATCAAATCCTGGACCTTTACTTGTCCCTAGTTTTTCTCCAATATACAACATTGGTGCTTCATCTAATTCCCCCTCACCTATTACAATTTCTCCCTGAATATCAAGATTATTTAGATTAGATCTCATAGAATCTACTGCTGCTTTATCTGCTGCTATTTTATTTTTTTTTCCAACTAGATATGATGATGCTAATGCTGCCTTAGATGTAACTTTAACTAACTGATCTACAAATTTTTTATCTATTGCCATTAAATTTTTTCATCTATCAAATCTTCTTGTTTAATTTTAGACTCAAATTCTCTTAAACGTTTATATACACTCGCAAGTTCAATAATTGTTGGCCAAGCTTTCAATATATATTGCATTGACCCTTCCACTCTTCCAAAAGCTCTTATTATTTGCTGCATTACGCCTAGAGTAACAGCACCAGCTACTATAGCAGGGGCTAAAAAAACATAAGCAGATAAAACGTTAGCCTGTAAATAAGCTATTCTTCCTATATTAAAATACAAATATCTAATATAACTTAAAAAATGAATACTTCTTACATCTTCAAATAATTCATCAATAGTTTTAGGTCTTATAGTTCCATCGTCTTCAGCAATTACAAGTATTTTTCTATAGGCAGCCTCTTTTTTTTGAAGATCATATTCAACTCCAACTAATCTTAAAATTAAACCAAGTAGAATTAAAAAAATAGTGCCTCCAACTGACCAAATTAAAGCACCTACAATTAATCCATAATCCCAATCCCCAAAAAAGAATATTGGTATTCCAACACTTAAACCAAATAAGATAGGCATAAATTCAACAAGTATCATTAAAGCTTCAATTAAGCTTGTACCAAGAGATTCCATAATCCTAGAAAATTTAATAGTATCCTCCTGAACTCTTTGTGCAGCACCTTCAATTTTTCGAGCTTTATCATAAACGCTGTGATACCACTCAACCATAGCCGTTCTCCATCTAAACAAATAATGTGAAGTAAAAAAACTTACTACAACTGCCACACCAACATACATAGCAGCTAAAGTTATAAAAGATATTAAGCTTGCCCAATATTCTTCTATAGTTATAGAGTTTGGTGCTCCAAGTGCTTTTTGTATCATATCATAAAATTCACCAAACCATTCATTTATTTTAACATCTATTTTTACTTGTATCCAAAGAGATGATAGAATTATTGCAGAACCTATCCATGACCAAAGAAACCAATTCTTTTGAGTGAAAAATCTAAACATTGATTATTTTAAAAAATTGTCTGCGTAAGATTTTTTTACAGTTTTTCTTTTTCTAGGTTCAATTAATTCAAAATCAATTTTCTTTTTTTTTGCATAATTAATTGCTAATTCTTTAGAAGAAAATTCTAATTTTAATTCAGTATAAGTATCGGATGAACTCTCCCAACCCATTAAAGGGTTTTTTGTTGGATCTTTTGTTTTAAATTCTAAAATCCATTTATCATTCTTTGCTAATCCTGATTGCATAGGATTTTTATTAGGAATATAAATAATAGCTTTTTTCATAAATGATGGTCGGAGTGGCAGGATTCGAACCTGCGACCCTCTGGTCCCAAACCAGATGCGCTACCAGGCTGCGCTACACTCCGATCCGTGTACTAATACAGCAGTTATTGATAATTTCAATGTATAAAGACACCAAAATTAAAAGAAATTTGAATAAAATCTGGTATATAACGAAGCATGATAATTACTTGTCCAAATTGTAACAAGCAATTCAAAATTGATAATTCTTTAATACCAAATGAAGGTAGAGATTTGCAATGTGGATCATGTAATAATATTTGGTTTTATAATATTCAAGAAAAAAACAATGAAGCACTAGAGTTAAAGCAGGAAATTATCAGTGAAGACATTGAACCAAAAGCTGAAAATAAAGAGGATAAAATAGAAGAGAAACAACAACCAGAAGAAATAATTAAAACTGAAATAAATAATAAAAAAAAAGAAAAAAATTCAGAAAAACAAAAAAATACATCTGCAATTAAAAAAACAGAAAATAAGGGAAGTAAGTTTTTTTCTTATTTAATAGTATTCATTATATCTTTTGTAGCATTAATTATCTTTCTAGATACTCTAAAAACTCCACTAATTAATGTTTTTCCAGGATTAGAAATTATACTATTTAACCTTTTTGAAACATTGCAAGATATAAAACTATTTATTATAGACCTAATTTAATTTTTTATGATTAATTATATATCTAAGCCTTTTAGATGGTTTTTTAAATTAGAAGCTGCAAGTGGACTCGTACTATTGTTTGCTGCAATAATTGCATTATTTATAAGCAATTCTGGTCTAGCAGATTTATATTTTGCTACTCTAAATAAGTATTTATTCATAGGTATTAATAATTTTGGATTAAAATTATCAGTATTGCATTGGATCAATGATGCTTTAATGGCAATTTTCTTTTTCTTTGTTACATTAGAAATTAAAAGAGAATTTTTACAAGGTGAACTTTCTAATATTAAACAAGCTTTATTGCCTATAATTGCCGCTGTTGGAGGAATGTTAGTTCCAGCACTGTTTTATGTTTTTATAAATTTAGGTGATAGTGAAACTTTAAATGGATGGGCAATTCCATCTGCTACAGATATTGCTTTTTCATTAGGAGTTTTATCTTTGTTGGGTAAAAGAGTTCCTTTATCATTAAAAGTATTTTTAACTGCATTAGCTATAATTGATGATTTAGGAGCAATAGTAATCATCGCCCTATTCTACTCAGGAGATTTGAGCATTAAGTATTTAACTTTAATGTTATTAGCTTTTATTATTTTGTTATTAATTAACAAATTTAACATTAAAAAGTTTCTACCTTATTTGGTTGTAGGACTATTTCTATGGGATTTTACGCATAACTCAGGAATACACGCTACAATTGCTGGTGTCTTGTTAGCTATGACAATTCCTCATAGAAAAAAAGAAAAAGATTTTTCACTATTAATAAAAATTGAACACTCAATTAGTCCATATGTTGCTTTCGGAATAATGCCTTTATTTGCATTTGCAAATGCTGGAGTATCTCTTGAAGGTTTGTCGTTCGCTTCATTACTTAATAAGGTGCCCCTTGGAATCGTATTAGGACTATTCCTTGGTAAACAATTAGGTGTTTTTGTCTTTTCATATGTGTCAATAAAATTGAAAGTGGCTCAAATGCCAAATGATACAAGTTGGTATAATTTTTATGGCGTAGGAGTTCTTACTGGGATTGGTTTCACAATGAGTTTATTTGTTGGAAATTTAGCTTTTGTAGAAAACATGCAGTATATGGATGGTGTTAAAATTGGCGTATTAACTGGATCGTTGTTGTCAACTCTATTTGGTTATTTTTTAATATTACTTACACCAAATAAACCCAGTAAATGAAAAAAGTAATATTTCTATTATCTATAATTATGTTTTTTTTTAAAACTTCTGCAACTGCAAATTATGAAAAAAAAATTTATGATTTCAGTATAGAGAGTATAACTGGTGAGACAATTAATTTTAAAGATTACAAAAATAAAGTTATTTTAGTTGTAAATACAGCAAGTTATTGCGGATTTACAAAACAATATGATGAATTACAAGAATTGTGGGATTTATATAAAGAAAAAGGTTTAATTGTTCTTGGAGTTCCATCCAATTCGTTTAATCAAGAAAAAAATAATAATGCTGATATTAAAGAATTTTGTGAAGTAAATTTTAATATTAACTTTCCTCTTACAACATTAACTGAGGTTAAAGGCAAAAATGCTCATGAACTTTTTAAATGGGCAAAAGAAAATTATGGTAAGTCGGCAGAACCTAAGTGGAATTTCCATAAAATTTTAATTAACAAAGAAGGTAAAGTTCAAGATACATTTGCATCATTTACAAAACCAACTTCAAAAAAAATAATTAAAGCTATAGAAAATATTTTATAATTTTATTGTTAATCCATCATATGCTGGAATAACATTTTTAGGGATCATTTTTTTAAGTACTTTATAATCTAATACTGGTGATAAATTAGTAAGAATTGCTTTTTTTGGTTTAAAATTTTTAATTAAAGAAAGTGAAGTTTCTAAATTAAAATGCGATGGATGGTAATTGTACCATAAGCAATCAATAATTAAATATTGAAGATTTCTAAAATATTTATGATCTTTGTTATAAATTTTACTTACATCACTTATATAAGCTAATTTTTTATTAATTATAAAGCAATTTGATTTTACTTTACCATGTTCAACCATAATTGATTGAATACCAATTTTTTTATTATTACTTTTTATAAATATTTTTTTTGGTAGTTTATTAAGTTTTAGTGTTGCGGGATATTCTTTTGAGTAACTTTTAAATATATAAGAAAATGTAGAATTTAGATATTTGGAAGTATCTTTATCTGCGTAAACATCTAGCTGTTTTTTGCTATTTATATAAAAAGATCTCAAATCATTTATTCCATGAGTTTGATCACCATGCATATGAGAATACAATACTTTATTAATTTTATTTATTTTATGTCTTAAAAGTTGTTGACGTAGGTCAGGAGATGTATCAATAAGAATATTTTCATCTGTGGTTTTTATTAAAGCTGAACATCTTGTTCTATAATTTTTTTTATTATTAGGATCACAATTTCCAAAGAAACCATCTGGTCTTGGTACACCCATTGAACTACCACAGCCTAAAATAATAAATTTCATTAATTTCAATTAAAAAATAGTTTATTAAAGTTATCTGTAGTTTTTTTTATTAGATCTTCTTTGGATATATTTTTTATTTCAGCTAATTTTGCAGCAGTAAAATCTATGAATGATGGTTCATTTTTTTTTCCTCTTTTAGGAACAGGTGCTAAAAAAGGACTATCAGTCTCAATTAAGATATTATCCATTGGAATAGATTTGAACGTATCTTGTAAATCCAATGAGTTTTTAAAAGTAATTATACCGCTTGCTGAAAAGTATGAATTTAAAGTCATTAGTTTTTCTGAAAATTCTTTTGACCCAGTAAAACAATGCATCAAAATTTTAAGGTTTTCATTTTTATACTCATTTAAAATCTCAAAAGTTTCTTTTTCTGCTTCTCTTGAATGAACAATCAATGGAATATTCGTTTTTATGGATGCATCTATATGTTCTTTAAAACTTACTATCTGCTTGTCTTTTTCACTATTATTATAATAAAAATCTAACCCAGTTTCTCCAATTCCAATAATTTTTGAGTTATGATTGAGACTTTCAATAATCTGATTCGAAGTGATAATATCTGTAGAGCTCTCATGAGGATGAATACCAATAGTACCATAGATCATCTCATCTTTATTAATTAAATCTTTTACTCTAGAAAAACTTTCAAACGAAGTTGAGATAGTTAATAATTTTTCTATACCAACTTCTTTTGATCTTTGTATTACATTAGCTAAATCACTTAATAATGGTTCGTGATCTAGATGGCAGTGTGAATCAATCATTGTTTTTCTCTATTTTTTTAAAAAGTATATCTATTTTATTAATATTATTACCTTTTGTTAAATAATCATTATTAGAAACTGAATCTAATTTTATATTTTTTTCTTCAATGTCAAAAATCTTTAATGCCTTTAAAGAAGATTCAGGAATAATCGGATATAGTAAAAAACTTATTTTTCTAACAATTTCTAAAGTGGTGTAAACAATAGTATTTAATCTAATTATATCTTCTTTCTTTTTCCATGGTTCTTGATCATTAAAATATTTGTTAGCTTCAAAAAGTGAATTTACAATATAATCAATATAAAAATTAATATTTTGATTGTCAATTTGTGACCTAATATTATCTAAATTATCTTTATACTTATTTAGTATTAATAAATCTTCATCATTAAATTTAACATTTAATGGAATTTTTCCATTACAATTTTTTATTGCAAAAGCTGTTACACGCTGACATAAATTTCCATAATTGTTAGCTAGATCACTATTTATACAATCTTCTAGTCTTTCTTGAGATATATTTCCATCATTCCCAAAAGAAACTTCTTTAATTAAATAGTATCTTAAAGGATCTAGACCATACTCCTTAATTATTTCAAGTGGATCAAGAATATTTCCTTTAGATTTAGACATTTTTTCTTCCCCTGATAATATCCATCCATGGCCGTAAACTCTCTTTGGTAAATCAATTTTTGCTGCTAATAAAAAAGCGGGCCAATAAACAGCATGAAATCTGAGTATATCTTTTCCAATTAAATGTATTGAGGCTGGCCAAAATTTTTTAAATAAATCATCATCTGTATTAGGATAATTTAATGCACTTAAATAATTCGTTAAAGCATCTAGCCAAACATATATTACGTGGTTTTCATTATTTGGAACAGGTATACCCCATGAAAAACTTTTTCTACTTACAGAAAGATCTTTAAGACCACTTTTTACAAAACTAATAACTTCATTTTTTCTAGATTGAGGAGAAATAAAATCTGGATTTGCTTCATAATATTCTAATAAAGGTTTTTCCCATTTTGAAAGTCTAAAAAAATAAGACTCTTCTTCAATCCATTCAACAGGTGATTTTGATGATATGGCAATTTTTTTTCCATCTAATACCTCAATTTCGTCTTCGTTATAAAAAGCTTCATCAGATACAGAATACCATCCAGAATAGTTTGATAAGTATATATCGTCATTTTTCTCAAGTTCACTCCAAAGATATTGAACTGTTTTTTTATGTCTATCTTCTGTAGTTCTTATAAAATCAGTATTAGATAAATTTAAAGTATCCGAAAGGTCTCTAAAGGTTTGACTAATTTGATCACAAAACGCTAGAGGATCCTCCCCTGCTTTTTCCGCAGATCTTTGAATTTTTAATCCATGCTCGTCTGTACCAGTAAGAAAATGAACCTGGTAATCATCAATTATTTTAAATCTTGCAAAAAAATCTGCGATAATACTTGAATATGCATGACCCATATGAGGCTTAGCTGATGGGTAGTATATAGGCGTGGTAATATAATAATTTTTATCCATTTAGTATTTTATCCTCAAATTCCATAAACAATGTTTCCTCATCTAAGTTATAAGTTCTAGTATTATTAATTTTTTCTAAAAAATAATGGTATGACTTTAGTAAATTAATATTTTTGCTAGATATATTGTTTCTAAAATAAAGTTCAATAAAAGAATAAATGATTTCAATAATTGATTTATCTTTTTTATAAATTTTATTTTTGATTATGGTTGTTAGAGTTGTGTTTAAATCAAAATTAACAAGATCTAAGTCATATTCTTCAGATAATTTAATTAATTTAAATAATTTTCCAGGAGTTGCATAATAATCAAATAACTTATCATTGATAATACTATTTATGTCATCGTTTAATAATTGATTAACAATTCTAATAGACTGATCTTTTGTTAAAAAAACTTTAAAATTTAAACATCTAGATTTAAGAGTTGGTAGCACTCTTTTATTATTATTTATTAAAATAAAATTTATATTTTCATTAGGTTCTTCTAAAATTTTTAACAAAGCATTAATAGAATGTAAGTTTAATAATTCAATGTTATCAATTAAAACAAATCTTTTTTTATTATTAAATGATGATTTGTTGAGATTTACAATCAATTCTCTAATCTGATTTATATCAATATTTTTCTTTTCATCTAAGACATCAATTAAGTAAAAATTTGGGTTAGATTTATTTAGTATAAGTTTGTATGACTTATTATCTGGATTAATTTTATTATTTTTAAAGTCATATGGATTTTCTTCATTTTCCGATAATACAAGATTAATTAAATGATATGCTAATGTTGATTTTCCTATACCTTTTTCACCAGATAAAAGAATTTTATTAGGCAAAGTATCATTTTTAGATAATTTGTATAATTGATTAAAAACTTCTTTGTGCTCAAATAAATTTATTTGAGTTAGGGGATTTAAATTCATTTAATTAATTTTTTAATTTGATTTATTATTAAATCTTCATTTATTTTTATATCTAAATTAGAATCAATTATTTTGTATGATTTTTTATTCGATTTAGCTAATTTCAAAAAACCTTTTTGAACTTTATTATAAAAATTCATATCAAATTGATCATATCGATTGAGAGATTTTCTATTTTTTAATCTTTGAAATAGATTTTTTTTATTTACAACATTGAGGAAAGTAAAATTGACTTTAATGTTTTTTAATAGAAATTTATTTATGATATTTATAATGTTTAAATCAACACCCATACCATAATGCTGATATGCAATAGTTGAGTCTGTAAATCTATCAATCAGAATAATTTTTTTTTTGTATGATTTTTTTATAAGATTTATATTTTCACTACGCGCCGCTAAATATAAAAGTAAATCAGTATATATATTAAAATTAGATTTTTTATTTAAAATTAATCTCCTTATTTTTTCAGAATTAAGACTTCCACCTGGTTCTCTTATCTTTATATAGTTAATTTTCTTTTTATCTAAATATTTAGATACTTTATTTATATGATGACTTTTGCCACTACCCTCTATACCCTCAAAAACAATGATGGGTTTTTTAGACATCACCCCAAATTAAATAATTTATTGATTTTATTAATCTTGTAAAAAAATTAACTTTTTTAATTTCTTTCGATGAAAGTAAATCATACTCACCAACGAGTTCCTGATCATAAACAACTCTTAGAGTGGCTATTTTTTGATCTTTTTGAATTGGAGCTTCGACAGGTCCATCATACTTAACAACAACTTTTAAAAGTTTTTTTTTCGCTTTTTTGATTGTTTTATAAATATCTTCTTTTGTGTATGCATCCACACTATTCTCTTTACCTAACCAAACATCAATTTTGTGTAATGGTTTATTGGCTTTAGCTATTTCTACAAGATCGTAGTTGGTCAGACCAAATGTAAGTAATTTTGTGCTCTCTTTGGATCTAGCATTTTTTGAATTAAAACCGCTTCCAACGGCAATTAATCTTCTGCCATTTCTATCTATCGATGATGCTAAAGAATATTTTTCAACAGCTAAATAACCAGTTTTTATACCATCTGCTCCAAGATTTTTATAAAGCAAAGGGTTTCTATTTCCTTGTGTTATTGGATCACCCCCTGTTCTATCCCACGTAAATTCTTTTTCAGCAAACATTTTGTAAAATTCAGGATGTTCTTTAATTAAATATCTAGACATTTTTAAAATATCTCTAACAGTTGAGTAATTGTCGGGGTCATTTATTCCTGATGAATTAGAAAAGTTTGTATTATCCATCTCTAATTCTTTTGCTTTAGCAGTCATTAAAATTGCAAATTCTTCTTCAGTGCCTGCTATACCCTCAGCTAATGCAATACACGCATCATTGCCAGAAGCAACAATAATACCTCTTAATAAATTTTCTACTGAGACCTGATCACCTACCATTATAAACATCGACGAATATCCAGATGTAGATAATCTCCAAGCCCTCTCTGATATTATAAATTTTTCATCTAAACTAAGATCGCCTGATTTTATTAGATCAAAAGCAATAATTGCTGTCATTATTTTTGTCATAGAAGCTGGATAGATTGAAATATCTGGCTCTTTTTCATAGAGAATTTCTCCAGAATGATAATCCTGTAATATAGCAGTTCTTGCTTTTACATCAAAATTAGCTTTTGAAATATTTATAAATGAAAAACTAAAAAAAATTACAGTTAATAATATTTTAAACATCTTTTAATATCTCTATATTTTCAAAATTTAATACTTTTATTTCATTAAATGATTTTTCTAGTTTTTTTATATCATTAAATGGACCCAATAATACCCTATATTTAGTTTTAGATAATTTCTTAATTACAGATTCTTTTATATTCGTCTCATCTTTTATTCTATCAACCATATTTTCTGCTGAGTCTCTGTAATAAAAATCTGCAATCTTTATTGAATATAAAAACTTATGTTTTTTTATTTTAAGTTCTTTATCTTTTTCTATACCAAGATTATCTATGGTAATTCCGTCAACAGGAGCTTTTTCAGCTACACTTTTCTCTTCATCAAAAGTCTTTGCCTTTTTAGCTACAAATGTTGAACTTTTTGAAATTAAAACAAGATCAATATAGGGTTCTTTAGGGTCAAGTGACAACTCCTCAGCAATTCGTTGTGTTATTACAGAGTTGTAAAAAGATGAGAATTTAACATTATTAGAGATTACTTCAGCTATAATTGACTTATCATTAATAGGATTGGTAATTTTAACAAATGAGTTTTTTTTAATTTTATTATGGAAAATTAAGAGAGATCTATTATCAATTTTTTTGGATATTTTTTTTTCTTTTTTTAATTCATTGTCATATATTAGAGTAAATCCAGTATTACTATACTTTTGATCACTAATATAAACTAAGTTTTTATTATTTTGATCAAATTGATTACATGCAGATAAAAAAAGCATAGAAATTATTAATACGAGTTTTTTAAAGTTCATTTTTAAATTTATCTTTTAATGTACAAACGGCTAAAGCAAATCGCAATGACCTATTCCATTTTAATATTATCTCATAGTTATCAAATACGATATAAGCAGGATTTAAAGTTTCGGCATCAGGTATGATATCTTTATCTGGAGTTATAATAGCTACCTTTAAAGAGTTGTACTTTTTATCTATTTGATCATTATTTTTAATATATTTTCTAAAATATTTTAATTTTTCTTTATCATGAAGTTTTTTTGCAGAAATATTCAAATATTTACTTGGTATATTCTCTGATAAATCAATTCTATAAAAACAAGGATTCTCACTTTTCCAACCTATTTGATTTAAATAGTTTGATGCTGAAGCATATGCATCATTATTATTTTTTAAATCTATATATCCGTTGCCATCATGGTCAATTGCATAATTTTTCATTGTTGAGGGCATAAATTGAAAAAAACCAAAAGCACCCGCCCAAGATCCATATAACGTTTTATAATCTATTTGTTCATTTTCTATTAATCGTAAAAGTATTAATAATTCATTTGTAAAAAATTCTGATCTTCTTTTATCAAAACTTAAAGTTGCCAAAGATGATAAAATATCCATTTTACCAACATACGTTCCAAAATTAGTTTCTATTCCCATTAGAGCTAGTAGAAGCTCTCTCTCTATATTAAATTCGTTTTCAACAGTATTTATTAACATTGAATTTTTTTCATAGAATTTTTTTCCTAATGAAACTTTTTTTGAGGATGTTCTTTTTGAAATATAAGTTTTGGTATCCTCATAAAATTCAGGTTGATACCTGTCATATTTAATTACATCTGATAAAAATTTAGTATCAGACATAACTCTATCAAATGTTTTTTCTGAAATATTATTTTCTAAAGCTATTTTTTTAAAATTTAATTTCCAATTTTCAAATTCTTTATTGATATCAGCAAATGAGAAATTAATAGAAATAAAAATAAAAAATAAAAAAAAATTAATTAGTTTCATGTAAATCCTTTAAATATATAATTACAGCAATCCAAATAAAAATAAAACTAACTAATTTTGTTATTGAAAAAGGCTCGTTATAATAAAAATACCCTAATAAAAACTGAAAAGTAGGAGTTATATAAAATATCATGCCAGTCGGCCCTAAACCACAGAGTTCAACTCCTCTAACATATAAAAATAAAGGTATGACAGTCATAGGTCCAGCAAGATAAATAAATAGCATCATCGATGGATCAGAAAATTTAAAATCATTATAACCTTTGCTTGCAATCAAGTAAAAAGCTAACAGTGCAAATGGTAATATAAATAAACTCTCTATAAGAAGGCCTACATCAGTATCAACATTAATTTTTTTTCTAACTAGATTGTAAAATCCCCAACTTAAGGCAACAATTAAACCAACCCAAGGCAATGATTTAATACTTACAATTATTAAAAAAAGGATAGATAGAATAACTAAGAGAATTGAAAAGACTCTTTTTTTATTAAGTTTCTCTTTAAAAAAAAGATAACCGAGCATTACGCTTAAAATAGGCATAATAAAATAACCAAAACTAGCATCTATAATTCTATTTGTTGCTATAGCATATATCCATACACCCCAATTTATAAAAATTAAAAAACCTGAGATAAATAAATAAAATAAATTCGATTTATTTTTTACAATTTTAAAAAAAATATTCCATTTTGAGAAAAAAAAAGTAGTCAGAATTAAAGTAAACGCTGTCCATAAACATCTATGAACTACTAATTCAATATGCCCAATATAAGCAATATATTTAAAATAAATTACACCAAAAAACCCCCACCAAAAAGATCCAAACCCAGCAAGTAATAAGCCTTTATTAAATTCTTTATTCATATGAAAGCATGATGGTTGTAATTAATAAGTTTATTAGACTATTTTATAGTTGAATTAAATAATTATAATTATAAAACCTTGCTCACGGAGAGATGGCTGAGCGGTTGAAAGCACCGGTCTTGAAAACCGGCAAAGGGGCAACTCTTTCCTGGGTTCGAATCCCAGTCTCTCCGCCATTATTTTTGTATATAGTTAAAATTTTTATATAAGAAATTGATATTATTATTTTCAAATTCAAAATCTGTTTTAAAACCATTGTAAAAATTATACAAATTAGTGTCATCAATATTCAGTAGTTTTTCTAAATCAAGAAGATCATTTTCATTTAAATTATTTATATATTTTTTTGTAAATGCACCCAAAAGATTATCCATTTCTTTTGTGCCTCTATAATTAGATCGGTAAATAATTTTTTTTTTTAATTCATCTATGTTGATCATAATAATTAGAATATATTAGTTGTTAATGAATAATAAAACAAATTATGAATATTTATTGTCAGATTTAAGTTCTTTAAAAGGTGTAGGAACTAAAACAAAAAATTTATTAAAGAAGAAAAATATTTACAATTTATTTGATTTACTATGGAAACTTCCAAAATCTTATACAGATAGAAGCATATCGTCAAAAATAAAAGATTTAAAAATTGGTGAAATACAAACAGTAACAATAATTCCTCAAAAGTATAACTTCCCACGTGTAAGGAAATTACCAAATAGAGTTTTATGTAATGATGAAACTGGAGAAATAGATTGTATTTTTTTTAATAGTTATGAAGGATACATAAAAAAAATACTTCCATTAGGAAAAGAAATTACTGTTAGTGGTAAAATAAGTTATTTTAGGAATAAATACCAAATTACAAATCCAAAATATGTTTCTGAAGATTCTTCTTTAATCAAACAAACTCATAATAAATACTCATTAACTGAAGGTATTTCTGAAAAAATATATAATAAAATTTTAAATCAAATAATCAATAATTTACCAGTTTTTAATGAATGGCACTCGAAAAGTATTTTATCTAAATTTAAAAACATAAGTTGGAATAGCTCAATTAAAGAACTGCACAA
>CACGLD010000016.1 GCA_902573755.1 uncultured Pelagibacteraceae bacterium | reverse complement strand
ACTCAAAAGCATAACCTTTTTCATATGAATAAAACATTCTTTTTTTTGCAGGTGCATTTATTAATCCTGCTACAGGTTTATTATTAATTATCAAACCAGCATTAATAGTAAATTCTTCTAAATTATTAATATAATCATAAGTTCCATCAATAGGATCAACAAGCCAGAAATCTTTTAAATTTAGTTTATCTTTATTTTCAGAGGTTTCCTCAGAAATGATAGGTAAATTAGGAGTAACCTCAGAAATTTTTTTTGATATAAACTTATTTACTTCCAAATCACCATTACTTACTGGCGTATTGTCTGATTTTATTTTTTTTACCAAACCCTTTTCTCTTAATTGAATAGCCAAATCTCCAGCCTCTAAAAAATTATCAATTAAATTTTCAACAATCTCTTTTAAGTTTAACTTCATTTTCCTAGTTTTTTTAATTCAACGTTTTTTGCGTTAATTACTTTTTTTCCGGCATTTTCAAAATTAACTGTCACTTTATCGTTAATTATAGATTGCACTTGCCCAATTCCCCATTCTTTTTTTTGAGGATTAGTGACTTTGTCACCTGGTTCATAATCTAAAATCATTTAATTTAACTTATATTGTAAATAAGTATAAATACCACCTTATGAATAAAGATTTAAATTCTATTGGTTTAGATAAAAAACCTTCAGATACTACCATAGTTGTAGCAATGTCGGGTGGAGTAGACTCTTCTACCGTTGCAGGAATTATGAAAAAGGAAGGATATAACGTAATTGGAATAACTCTAAAACTTTATGATGATGGTAAAGAAGTAGCAGCATCAAAACAATGTTGTTCAGGTCAAGATATAATGGACGCTAAACGTGTTGCACATAAGTTAGGTATAGAACATAAAATTTTATATTATCAAGACAAGTTTAAACAAGGAGTTATAGATAATTTTATTGATAGTTATTTAAAAGGTGAAACACCAATTCCATGTGTTCAGTGTAATCAAACTGTTAAATTTAAAGATTTATTTGAAGTTTCAAAAGAACTCAAAGCTGATGCATTAGTTACTGGTCATTATGTTAAAAGTATTACTGAAAATAAAACTACCAATATGTATAGAGCTATAGATGAAAATAGAGACCAAAGTTATTTTTTATTTAATACTACAAGAGAACAACTAGATTATTTAAGATTTCCATTAGGTGGAATGTTAAAAAACAAAACTAGAGAAATTGCAAAAGATTTAGATTTAAACGTTGCTGATAAACCTGATAGTCAGGACATCTGTTTTGTTCCAAATGGCGATTATGCTTCTGTAATACAAAAGTTTAGACCAGACTCTTTTCAGAAAGGAAATATTAAAAATTTAGATGGCGAGGTAATTGGTGTTCATGATGGAATTATTAATTTTACAATTGGACAAAGAAAAGGAATTAAAGTTTCTGACAAAGAGGCTTTATATGTATTAAAGATTAATTCTGACAAAAATGAAATAGTAGTTGGACCTAAAGAAAAACTTGGAAAAAAAACAATTTCTTTGAAGGAAATAAATTTATTAACTAACAAAGAGGATTTAGATCAAAAGTTGTTCGTTAAAGTCAGATCTACCGGAAATCTATTAGAGGCTAAAGTTGATCTTATAGATAATAATAATGCTAAAGTTAATTTAGCACTTCCCGAGGATGGTATTTCACCAGGTCAGGCATGTGTATTTTATCGTAAAGACCAGTTTGGTCACAAAGTACTCGGTGGTGGATGGATTAAAGAATAGTAGAAAAATTATTTCTTCTTATTTTTTCTTTTAGCTCTTCTTTTTTTAGACCCTTGTTTTCTTCGGCCTCTATGTTTTTTTGGGTAACTCATTTAATCCTATTTTAATTTTATTGACGTTTTTCCTGGGATATAGCATTGTCTTAGTAACATATCAAATTTTTTATGGGTAATTCTTTCAAAACATTCCTCAAACATACAGCTAAAGATTTTCACAATCAGTCAGTAAACCCTCCGGTGGTTAGAGCTTCCACAATTATCTTTAAGTCAATGAAAGATATTAGAAAAACTCAAGCTAAAGCAATTAAGAACCCAACAGGTGGACATTATGATTATGGTAGGCAAGGAACATCGACTACTTATATATTACAAAAAATTTTAACTAAGCTTGAAGAAAGTTATCATGTTTTCACTACACCAACAGGTTTTGGTGCAGTATTTTTAGCTATATTTAGTGTGACTAGACCAGGTGACGAAATCATTGCTGCTGATCCTGTTTATAGTCCAACAAGATTATTAACTGAAAATTTTTTAAAAGAATTTAATATTAAAACGTCTTTTTATAATCCACATGATTTAAAAACATTAGAAAATAATATTACAAAAAAAACAAAGTTAATTTTTGTTGAGAATCCAGGTAGTAACTCTTTTGATTTTCAAGATATTGGAAAAATTATATCAATTGCAAAAAAACATAAAGTTTTAACAGCGATAGATAACACTTGGGGAACTCCTTACTTCTTAAAACCTATTAAATTAGGTTTTGATATGTCAATTGTGTCTGCAACAAAATATTACTCAGGTCATTCAGATGTAATGGGTGGTTCATTAGCTGTTAATAAAAAAGTATTTCCTAAAGTAAAAGCTGCAGAGAGGATTACGGGTTTAAGACTAGGGCCTGATGATGCATATTTGATTACAAGAGGTCTAAGGACCTTAGATGTTAGATTAGATAGACACAGAGAAAACGCCAAAAAAGTTGCTGAGTTTTTATCTAAATTCAAAAATATAAAACTGCTTTATCCATATAAAAAAGACTCTTACAATTTTAGAATGTGGAAAAAATATTACTCAGGAGCATCTGGGTTAATGGGTTTAAAGATAAAATGCAAAAATATTAATTCGGTAAGAAAATTTGTTAATTCATTAAAATTATTTGGGTATGGTTATAGTTGGGGAGGATTTGAAAGTTTAGCCTTGCATCAAGAATATAGAGAAACAGGAAATAGAAAATTTCTAAACTTAGCTAAAGATGAACACTTAGTTAGACTTCACATTGGACTTGAAGATCCCAACGATCTAATTAATGACCTTAAAAAAGCGTTAAAGTTTATAAAATAAATTGTGAATAATTTTTTTCCAAACAAAACTGCATTCATAACACTTATTGCGTGCTGCTTAGTAGTTATAATTTCTTTAGGAATAAGACAAACCTTTGGATTATTTTATTTTGATTTTTCAACAGATTTGGACATAACAATTTCACAATTTGGATTTGCAATGGGATTGCAATTATTTTTATGGGGAGCTTTTAATCCTTTATTTGGAGTTATTACAGATAAGTATGGTGGTAGTATTGCAATCTTTATAGGATTTCTATTTTATTTAGCTGGGGTACTACTTTTTTATTTGGGATTTAACACTGGTGTTAATTTTATATACACAATAGGAATATTAATTGGAGTAGGTCTTGGATCTACTGCTATTAGCATTCCAGTTTCAGTGGTAGCAAAACATTATCCTGCATCAAAGAGGACAATGGCTACAGGAATAGTTACAAGCGCAGGTTCTTTTGGATATTTTGTTTCTCCAATATTTGTAAGCTATTCCCTAACCGAGAATGGCTGGGAACCTACAATGTTGTATTTTTGTTTTTTACTAGGCTTGGGTTTGTTAGTTGCTTTATTTGTTAGCACTCCAAAAATACCAGTGGGAAGTAATCAGAATAACAATCAAACAGCAACAGAGGCTTTAAAAGAGGCACTTTCAAATAAAAGTTTTATATATCTAACTTTGGGATTTTTTGTATGTGGATGGCATATTGCTTTAGTGGCAACACATATACCAACTTATATGATGGACAATGGTTTACCTGATTGGTGCGCTACAACCGTGTTATCGTTAATTGGTCTATTTAATATGTTAGGAACAATTGTTAGTGGTTATTTAGCAACAAGATATAGTAAGAAATATATATTAAGTTCAATTTATCTACTTAGAGGTGTTTCGATAATTATATTTATTTTTTTTCCACCAAGCGTAATTAACTCTATAATTTTTGGAATAACCTTTGGTTTTTTATGGTTATCTACCGTACCACCTACAAATGGAATAGTTGCCCATATATTTGGAACTAAATACGTTGGTATGTTGTATGGAATAGTATTTGTGAGTCATCAAATTGGATCTTTCTTGGGTGCGTATTTGAGTGGAGTATTCTATGAATTAAACGGAAATTTTGATTATGCTTGGTACGGATCTATCGCATTATCAATTTTTGCAGGTTTGATACATTTGCCTATAAAAGAGAAAGCAATTGAAAGAACTCAGCCAGCATAAATTTAAATTTAACCCTTATTTAGAGGATCTGTATCAATCAGATAAACCTTTAATTATTTATAAAGTAGATGATGGGTATAATATTTACACTGATTTTTCCAAAAAAATTTTTTTAACAAAAAAAAATATACATAATTTTCTTAAATCGTTAGAGAAAAAAAAATACAAAAAAGAAACAGATTTATATCTTGGTTTTTTTGGTTATGAAATTTTATGTAATTTAATTGGTATTAATTTAAAAAATAAAAAAAGGATTAATTTTTATAAAGGGGTTTTTTATAAACCCGAGACAATAATTAAAATTAGAAAAGATATTAAAGTTATATCTAGTATAAAAAAACATACATTTAATTATCAATTCAGTAAAACTCAAATACTAAGTCCCTTTAAGATTAATATTTCTTACGAAAAATATAAAAAAATATTTGAATTATTTTCAAAAAAAATAAGACAAGGAGAAACTTATCAAATTAAAATTTGTACAAAATATAAGAATAAATCATTAATTAATCCTGTTAATTTTTTTTGGAAATTAATGCGAGTTAATGCGTCCCCAGAGTCATTTATGATAAGAGATAAGGATTATTCTATAGTAAGTTGCTCTCCTGAAACATTAATTGATAAGAAAAAAAATAAAATTATAACAAAACCAATAGCAGGCACATTTAAGAAAAAATTATTATCCAATAAAAACATAGCTCTAAAATATTTCAAAAATAACGAGAAAGAAACCAAAGAACATAACATGATAGTTGATATGGAAAGAAGTGATTTATCAAAAATTTGTAAGCCTGGAAGTGTCAAAATACTCAAAAAAAAATATGTAGAGGAATATAAGCATCTTTTTCATTATGTAACTTCAATTGGTGGAATATTAAATAAAAATACAAAATTGATTGATATTATTAAAGCAATGATGCCGGGTGGATCTGTAATTGGTTGTCCCAAAATAAGAACTTTAGAATTATTAAATAATCAAGAAAAAGAAAGTAGAAACATTTTTACAGGAAGTTTTGGATTTATTAAATTTAATCAAGACATGAAGTTTAATATAATTATTAGATCTATATTAAATTATAAAAATCAGTCGGAAATCTCTGCTGCATCCGGTGTAGTATTAGATAGTTCACCAAAGAAAGAGTTTAATGAAAATTATATTAAAGCAAAATCTTTATTGGAGTTATTTAAATGATTTACATAATAGATCATCAAGACTCTTTTACTTGGAATGTTGTTCATCAATTTGCAAAATTTGATAAAGTAATTTGTACAAACTATTATGAGTTAAATGATAAATTGCTTGATAAAAGCGATGTGATTGTTTTATCACCAGGACCTGGATCACCAAAGGATTACCCTAATACTTCAAAAATTTATAAAAAATACAAAGGAAGGAAAAAAATTATCGGTATTTGTCTTGGTTATCAAATGATTTTACATAATGAAGGAGGCAAAATAATACAACAAAAAAAAATTTATCATGGATTTCAATCTAAAATAAAAACAAATAATCAAAGTAAAATCTTTAAAAATAATCAACAGTTTAAAGTTGGAAGATATCATTCATTAAAATTAAAGGAGCCATTTAAATCTAATTCTATTAAAATAACTATGAGATGTAGTAAAACAAAAATACCAATGGGCCTTGAGGATAATCAAAATAAAATATATGGATTTCAATTTCATCCAGAATCTTTTTTAACAGAAAATGGCAACACTCTTATTAAAAAAATCTTATCAGCTTAGTAATCTTAAAGAAGTTACTTTCAAAGACCTTTGGGGGTCTAGAGGTGTATTCACCACTATGCGAATGGTTGGGAAACCTCCTAAGTTAATACTTTTAAAACCGCATTTAGAGAACTTAATAAAATCTACAAAAAAATACGGAATAAGAAAAAAAAATTTAAAAAGCATTATTAAAGATTTAATTGATAAAAACACTCTATACAAAGGTCCTGATAATTTATTTCGTATAGCTTTAAATAAAAAACTGATATCAGTCTCAATTAGAAAAAGACCAAAACCAAAGAGTAGTTTTAATCTGTTATTGTTTAGATATAAACGAGTAGAACCAAATTATAAAAATCTCTATTATAAAAAAATATTAGCAAAATTAAGTAAAGTTGACTCAACTAAATTTGATATTGCTCTAGTCACAAATGATAAAATTTTAGAAACAGGTACTTCAAATTTAGTTTTTGTGAAAAATGGAAAGATTTTTTCACCTAAAAAAAATTGTTATTTTGGAAACACACTTAAATTTATAAGCAAGAAAATTAGAATTAATTTTAAAGATATTTTTATAGAATCAATCGATGATTATGATGAAATAATTCTTATTGGATCCGGTAAAGGGATAACATCAGTTTCAAAAATAAACGATCTTAAATGGAAGAGAAGAAAGACTAGTTGCTACACTAAGTTAAATAAAATATATAACTCTCTTGTTTAAATATGAAAGATCCAAACAATCCTTGTATATTTTGTAAAATTAGAAAAGAAGAGCTTCAGTTTGAAAACCAATTGGCTTATTCATCTACAGATAGCTATCCTGTCTCAAATTTTCATAGTCTTATCGTTCCTAAAAGACATGTTGAAACATATTTTGAGCTTACTAAAGATGAAATTCAGGCATGTAACGAGTTAATCTTTAAAACTAAAGAAAAAATTTTAAAACAAGATTCTAGTGTTCAAGGTTTCAATATAGGTACAAATGCAGGAAAAACTGCAGGCCAATCAATTATGCATTGTCATATTCATTTAATTCCCAGAAGAGAAGGGGATGTAGAGAATCCTCAAGGTGGTGTTAGGTCTGTGATCCCAAAAAAACAACATTATAAAAGAAAGTAATTATTTTTTTAATTGTTATTAAAGACAAATTTATCAATAGTTTTTGTTGATATGATGAGTTATCTAGATTAGAAAACTTTAAAATTATTTAAAATAATTATACATAAGGGTAAGATGCTTGAAACAAATCCATTTTCGTTATTATCAGAAGTAGTTCCTACTGTTGTTATGCAAGGTTTTATAATTGCAATGGTTCTTTTAATTGCATTTGGAACAATTATTCAGATGATACACCATAAAAATTTAACTTATTTCTTTAATAATGCAAAAAAAGCAAAATTACAGGCAACAAGAGAGGTTGGGGCTGCTGAGAAGGCAAAAATTATTGCTAAGACTACTGCTTATGACATTGGAACAACATCAGAATTAGGTTTTGGAAAAAGAAGATTAGCACATGTTCTTGGTATGTATGGAACTATAATCTTTTGGATTGCTTCAGCAATGTTAGTGTTTTGTTATACAGGTTCAGATAAAACTTCTTCTACATTGTGGTCGATGCTATGGCATGTAGGTGCAATACTCACATGTGTTGGTGGATTTTGGTTTTGGTTTTTTTTAAGAGTAGATGTTTCTGCCGAAGCGCACCCTTGGTATAGAATTATTAAAGCTGATTTGTTTGTTCTAGCATTATTAGCATGCTCAACTTTTGGACTAGCTTGGTCTTACACTCAATTTAATGGTCAAGTAGGTTTGTCATTCTTATTTTTTGCATTGTTTGTAGTTTCAAATTTAGTTTTATTTGGTGGAGTTTATTGGTCAAAATTTGCCCACATGTTCTACAAGCCTGGAGCAGCAATACAGAAAAATTTGGCTGAAGCAGACGGTTCTAGAGATAATTTACCACCTCCTGCAGATGCTCCTGAGCAATTTGGCCTAGGAATAAAAAGAGAAGAGCCAAAACATTATTAATATGATAACAAAAAAGGAAAGAAAATAAATTATGTCAACATTTGTATATATGACTAGATGTGATGGATGTGGTCACTGCGTAGATATTTGTCCGTCTGATATAATGCACATTGATGAAAATATTAGACGTGCAAAAAATATAGAACCAAATTTTTGTTGGGAATGTTATTCATGTGTAAAAGCATGCCCAAATCACGCGATTGATGTAAGAGGTTATGCGGATTTTGCTCCAATGGGACATAGCGTTAGAGTAAGACGTGAAGAAGAAAAAGGAACTATTTCTTGGAAAATTAAATTTAGAAATGGAACAACAAAAGACTTTGTTTCACCAATAACAACAAAACCATGGGGAAAATTTATTCCTAAACTTGCAGATGGTGAAAAAGTTAAACAAGGAGAATTAAACTCACAAAGACTTTACACTGAACCTGAAGGACTAAACATCGATGGTGAACTTCCCGCAGTTCCAAAAGAGTCTTTTAAAAAAGGAGTTTATTACTAATGGCTAAGCATAAAACTCATTATGAAGACTGCGATGTACTAGTTGTTGGCGGAGGTATGGCTGGTACTGGTGCAACTTTCGAAGCAAGGCACTGGGGTAGAGATATGAAAATTGTTTGTGTTGAAAAAGCAAACATAGATAGAAGTGGTGCAGTAGCTCAAGGTCTTTACGCAATTAACTGTTACATGGGTATGCAGTGGGGCGAAAATCAACCTGAAGATCATGTCAGATACGCAAGAAATGATTTGATGGGAATGGTTAGAGAAGATTTAGGATATGACATGGCTCGTCATGTAGACTCAACTGTTCATATGTTTGATGAGTGGGGTCTTCCTATGATGAAAAATGAAGAGACTGGAAGATATTTAAGAGAAGGTAAGTGGCAGATAATGATCCACGGTGAAAGTTATAAGCCAATTGTTGCAGAAGCAGCCAAAAAATCTGCAGACAAAATTTATAATAGAATAATGATTACTCATCTTTTGATGGATGAGGCTCAAGAGAATAGAGTGGGTGGAGCTGTTGGATTTAATATGAGAACAGGTGATTTCCATGTATTTAGAGCAAAGGCTGTAATTGTTGCAGCTGGAGGAGCTTCACACATATTTAAGCCTAGAGCTGTTGGAGAAGGTATGGGAAGAACTTGGTATGCTCCTTGGAGTAATGGTTCAGCATACGCATTACCAATTGCAGCTGGTGCTAAAATGACTCAGATGGAAAATAGAATTGTATTATGTAGATTTAAAGATGGATATGGACCTGTTGGTGCTTACTTCTTACATTTAAAAACATATACACAAAATGCAAACGGTGAAAACTACGAGAAGAAATGGTACGACCAGACTAAAGAATTAGTAGGTGAATATATAGATCACCATCCAACACCTACGTGTTTAAGAAATCATGCTTTTATTCAAGAAACAATGGCAGGTGGTGGACCAATCCATATGGTTACTACTGAGGCTTTTCAAGACCCACATTTAGAAACTGTTGGTTGGGAGAACTTCTTAGGAATGACAGTAGGTCAAGCTGTTGTTTGGGCATCTCAAAATATTGATCCTAAATATACAAATCCTGAATTAACAACTTCCGAACCATACGTAATGGGTTCTCATGCTACTTGTTCTGGAGCTTGGGTAAGTGGACCAGAAGACTTGTCTCCACCAGAGTATTTCTGGGGTTATAATAGAATGTTAACAATTGATGGATTATTTGGAGCAGGTGATACTGTAGGTGGAAGTGCTCATAAATTTTCGTCAGGTTCATTCACTGAAGGTAGATTAGCAGCAAAAGCAGCTGTAAAATATATTGAAGACAAAAAAGCTGAGGGTTTAAAAGTATCAGATAAACAATGTGAAGATTTCAAAGTTAAAGTTTACAAACCTTTAGAAAATTACACAGTTGCCCAAAATGAGATTACTGGAGGAACTGTATCTCCAAGCTACATCTCACCTATTCAAGGCTTACAGCGTTTACAAAGAATAATGGATGAATATGTAGGTGGAATAGCTACAAACTATATGACTAATGCTAATATGTTAAAAAGAGGATTAGAATTGTTAGCTTGGCTTGAGGAAGATCTTGAAAACGTGGGAGCTGAGGATTATCACCAGCTTATGAGGGCATGGGAGCTTAAACACAGAGCTTTGACATCTCAGTGCGTAACAGAACATACTATGTTTAGAGAAGAAACTAGATGGCCTGGGTATTATTATAGAGGTGATCATATGAAACTTGATGATGATAATTGGCATTGTTTAACAGTTTCTAGAAGAGATCCTAAGACTGGTAAGTTTAGTATGGAGAAAGTTCCTGTCTACCATATAGTGGATGAGAACGAGAAGAAAAAAGCTTCTTAATAAACTTTTCAAATAAATTTTATGGATATTTTATCTAAAACAGATGATGAGATATTTGAATTAGCCAAACCTATTTGGGATAATTTGGTTAATTCATCTAATCTCAAGGATTATGGTGGTTTCACTAAAGATTTCTCCACTCAAATGCTTTTTGGTGCTAATGAAGTAGAACTTGGTAAGCAGTGGGCTAATAACAAGCTAATTACTAATCTTAAAGAGACTTTTGAACCATTTGGATGTCTTAGAAGAGGAGACCATATAACTGTTCTAATTAAACAGACAAATAAAGAGATCCCAGGAGAGTTCCTTGGAAGGTTGGTTTTAGGAGTTGAGGACGATACAATTAAAGTTTTTGGGGCCACCATCTACTAAGCAAAAAAAATTACTTAATAATAAATAATTGTTTGACAAATTTCGTTGTGGGTGTATTGACGAATTTAATGTTACTTTCTAACGTAAAAATTATAAACAGACTCTCAAATTTTAAAACTATATTTATTAAAGCAGGAATTATAGCAAGCTTAACAGCTTACTGGGGAGTGATTTTAGTTGGAACTTTTATTACTTTTAACTAAGTTGTTTTTTAACAACTTTTAAATTTTTTATGGAAGTATTTTTACCGATAGCTCAAGTTTTTGTTAACCCTATCGAGATACTTTTATTAAGTGCAATTGTTGGAGTGCTTTCAGGTTTATTTGGTGTAGGTGGTGGGTTTTTAATGACACCTTTTTTAATTTTTTTAGGAATACCTCCTGCATACGCTGTTGCCAATGAAGCAAATAATATTTTGGCTACTTCAGTTTCTGGATCAACTACGCATTATTTAAAAAATACTTTAGATTATAAAATGGGTTCAATGATTGTAATTGGAGGCGTAATTGGAACTTCATTAGGAATTTACACTTTTACTTATTTCAAAGGTATTGGAAAAATTGATACCGTTATCTCTCTGGCCTACATGTATATATTAGCAATAATCGGAACTTTAATGTTGGTTGAAAGTTTGGGTGAAATAGATAAAGCAAAAAGAAACGTTGTAGTTAAAAAAAAATTACATGTTCATTATTGGATACATGGCCTTCCATTAAGAATGAGATTTCCAAAGTCAAAATTATATGAGAGTATTTTTACTCCAATTATAATTGGTCTATTAGTTGGATTTATTGCAGCTATTATGGGAATTGGTGGTGCTTTTATTTTAGTTCCAGCAATGATTTATATTATTAAAATGCCTACTAAATTAGTTCCTGGCACATCTTTATTTGTAACAATTTTTGTAAGTGTAGTTGTTACTTTTCTTCATTCATTTAATTATGGATCTATAGATTTATTTTTAGTCCTTATGTTGGTTGTGGGATCGATCATAGGAGTTCAGGTTGGACAGAAATTAGGAGAAAGAATTGATAGTTCTGGTTTAAGAGCTTTATTAGCAATTTTATTACTATTAGTTGGTATAGCGATAGCATACGACACTTTTTTTGCAGAAAAAATTATAAATGGAGAAGTTAAAGCAACTAGTTCAGATTTAAACTTCTTTTCTAAATTTATAATTGATTTTTCTAAAGAGATGCCTTTCTTTTATGGATTATTTACAATTATGTTTGCAATTATTTTAGGCGTTGGAGCTGCTTTTATAAGACGATTTATTTCAAACTTTAGAAAAAAATTATTAGTTAAATCTTAATTATATAATATAGATATAATTCTATAGTTGTAATACTAACCAACCCAACAGTTGCCATCCCTATAAATCCAACAACAAATGGTTTGTAGCCCATATTTTTAATTTCTTTTAAGTTGGTGGAAAGACCTATTGCTGCCATCGCCATTGTTAAAAATATTTTTGAGGACAATTGAATACCCTCAATTGTAACCAACCATTTGTAGTTATTTAAGTACATTAGATCACCTAAATTTCTAATTATTATCATGGCCACAAAACCTAATACAAAGTAAGGAAAAATATCTATTATTGAGTATTTCTTTTCTGTAGTTTTTCCCCGATTATAAAGAAATGCAAATAAAGGGATCATGATAACCAGAAAAGTATTCCTTATTAATTTTGTGACAGTTGCGATATTTAAAGTTTCAGGACTATTAAACTGTTGGTCATAAATCAGTCCTGCAGCTGCAACTTGAGAGGTTTCATGGATAGAGGTTCCTAAAAATAAACCAATTAATAAAGGCTCACTTTCGAAATAAAAGTTAGCAAAATAGGGATAAATAAGCATCGAAAGTATTCCAAACAATGTAATATTAGCAATTGCATATGATACTTCATTTTTTTTTGCACCAATAACTGGAGCGGTAGCCATTATAGCTGTAGTACCACAGACAGTACTGCCTATAGATATTAAGTAAGCCATTCTTGTTGGAATTTTTAATTTTTTAATTAGAAGTTTGATTACAATTAACACACTAATTATACAGATTATAATTAATGGGATTGCTATTGCCCCAAATTCTAAAAATTCAAATGGCTTCAATTGAATACCTAAGCAAATAATCCCTAGTTTAAGAATATATTTTTGTGTAAAATCTAATCCTCTTAAAAAACTTTCCCTAATTTGAAAAACATTTCCAAAAAACATCCCCAATAAAATAGCGATCATCGCAGTAGATATTGGGCTTTTTTCATAGCCTAATAACTCAATACCAAGAATATTATTGAAACCTTGGGATAAAGTGTAAAGAACGAATGCCAATATAATACCTGGTAATACAACCAGGTATTTCTTAAATTTCATGAAAGACTAAAGTTAATTAAGCACTTCTGTAAAGTTTAGTCATAACAAATTCTCTATGACCTAAAGCTTCAGCGCAAGTTAATCTACCGTTTGCTACTCTTAGTGTAGTTTTGATTAATTCATCACCTGCTTCAGATAAATTCATTTCTCTTGAAAGAATTTTTGAAACATCACAATCAATATGCTCTCCCATACCTTTTACAGTTAGTGGGTTAGCTGTTAATTTAACAACAGGTTCAATTGGATTTCCAACGATATTACCTTGTCCAGTTGGAAATAAGTGAATATTAAAACCAGCAGCAGCTTGAAGTGTCACACATTCTGCGGCAGCAGATGATGTATCCATAAAATACAAGCCTTTTCCTTTAGTTGGTTCTTCAGCTGGTTCAAGAACATCAATAAATTTACAATTACCAATTTTTTGAAAATTACCAAAAGCTTTTTCTTCAATTGTTGTAAGTCCTCCAGCTATATTTCCAGCTGTTGGTTGACTTTCAGAAAGATCATCTGTCGCTTCTTTTAAAATAAAATCATTATAAGAGCCCCAGGTTTTCATAAATTTGTCAGATGCTTCTTTTGTAGCTCCTCTAGTTGCACATACTTGTTCTGCACCAGTTAATTCAGATGTTTCACCAAAACACAAGTGAACACCTAATGGCTCAAGTTTGTCCATTAAATTTCCAACAGTTGGGTTTGCAGCAAGTCCTGAAGTAGTATCAGACTCTCCACACTTAACTGAAATCCATAAATCACTTAAAGGGCATTCTTCTCTTTGTTTTTCTGAAGCCCACATCACAAATTCTTGTGCTTTTTTTGATGCTTTCATTGTCGTACCAATATCTCCTGTACGCTCAATATGAAATCCTTCAACTGGTTTTCCAGTTTTAGCAATTCCATCTACAATTTTTTTTGTCCATTTCGGTTCAATACCAATGACAATTACTGCTGCCACGTTCGGATTACATCCAGTTCCTATCATTGTTCTAAAATGGAGCTCTAAATCTGCACCAAACTGAAGTCTTCCGTAAGAATGAGGAAGAGCGATTGTGCCTTTAATATTATTAGCAACTGCTTCTGCACATGCGTTTGAAATGTCATCAACTGGCAAAATAATCACATGATTTCTTGTTCCGGCTCTGCCGTTTTCTCTTTTATAACCTAAAAAGCTCTTTGGGATTTCCATACTATTACCACTTCTTTGTTTTTACATTGTGAACATGGACATGTTCACCTTTTTTGATTGATTTAACAACTTTACCAATATCGTGACCATATTTTAAAATAGTATCACCCTCTTTAAGGTCAACCATTGCAATTTTATGACCCAAAGGTATTTCATCTACGGATTGAATATTTGTTGAACTGTCGTCTTCCATTATCCAGCAAGCACAGTCTTGTTTAGGAGTGATTTTTTCAATAACAACTACTCCCACGTTGTCTTTTTTATCATGTATGATTATATCTGTTGCCATATCGTGTCGATTTGTTTGTTTGAAATTTCTAAAATCTTATATATTAATCGCACAAATTAACAAACGAATTTTATAAATAGTATAATTACACTTTAGAGAGGTTCTAGTTTTATGACAAAAATGACAACAGAAGAAGCTTTTGTAAAAGTTTTACAAATGCACGGTATTGAACATGCATTCGGAATTATTGGTTCAGCCTTTATGCCAATTTCAGATATTTTTCCAGATGCAGGTATAACTTTCTGGGATGTTGCTCATGAAACGAATGGCGGTTTAATTGCTGATGGTTACACACGAGCTACTGGTAAAATGTCAATGGTTATTGCCCAGAACGGACCTGGAATTACTGGATTAGTTACACCAATCAAAACAGCTTATTGGAATCATACTCCTCTTTTATTAGTTACACCTCAAGCAGCGAACAAAACAATGGGGCAAGGTGGATTTCAAGAAGTAGAGCAAATGAATTTATTCAAAGACATGGTTTGTTATCAAGAAGAAGTAAGAGATCCATCAAGAATGGCTGAAGTACTAAATAGAGTTATAGAAAAAGCTATAAGAGGATCTGCACCTGCACAAATAAATGTTCCAAGAGATTATTGGACACAAGTAATTGATATTGATCTTCCACCAATTGTAAGATTGGAGAGACAAGCAGGTGGAGTAGATGCAATCAAAAAAGCTGCAGACTTATTATCAAAAGCAAAATTTCCAGTTATATTATCTGGAGCTGGTGTTGTAATCGGTGGAGCTATTGAAGATTGTAAAAAACTTGCAGAAAAATTAGATGCACCAGTGTGTTCAGGTTATCAGCATAATGATAGTTTTCCAGGAAGCCACCCTTTAGCTGCTGGTCCGTTAGGATATAATGGTTCAAAAGCTGGAATGGAATTAATAAAACAAGCAGACGTCGTTTTAGCTTTAGGCACAAGATTAAATCCATTCTCCACATTACCTGGTTATGGGATGGACTATTGGCCAAAAGATGCAAGTATTATTCAAGTGGACATGAATTCTGATCGAATTGGTCTTACAAAGAAAGTTACAGTTGGAATTTGTGGTGATGCAAAATTAGTTGCACAACAATTACTAGCACAACTTTCACCAACTGCTGGTGATACAGATAGACAGAAAAGAAAAGACATAATTCATCAAACAAAATCTGCATGGTTACAAAAATTATCAAGTCTAGATCATGAAGAAGATGACGAAGGTACAGTGTGGAATGAGGAAGCTAGAAAAAGAGATGCAGATAGAATGTCTCCTAGACAAGCATGGAGAGCAATTCAAGCAGGTATGCCAGATGATGTAATTATATCAAGTGACATAGGAAATAACTGTGCAATTGGTAATGCTTATCCTACTTTTGAAAAAGGTAGAAAATATTTGGCACCTGGTTTATTTGGTCCATGCGGATATGGTTTTCCATCTATATTAGGAGCAAAAATTGGATGTCCAGACACTCCAGTAATAGGTTTTGCAGGTGACGGTGCTTTTGGTATCAGCATGAATGAGATGAGTTCTTGTGCTAGAGAAGAATGGCCAGCAATTTCGATGGTGATTTTTAGAAATTATCAATGGGGTGCAGAGAAAAGAAATACAACTCTTTGGTTTGATGATAATTTTGTTGGTACTGAGTTAGATCCAGAATTAAGTTACGCTAAAGTTGCTGATGCTTGTGGTTTAAAAGGTGTAACTGTTAGAACAATGGAAGAAACCACAAATGCAATTAAGCAATCTTGTGAGGATCAAAAGAAAGGAATTACAACTTTTATAGAAGTAATTTTAAACCAGGAGCTAGGTGAGCCATTCAGAAGAGATGCCATGAAAAAACCAGTTAAAGTTGCTGGTATTAACAAATCAGACATGAAACCTCAAAAGTCACTTAATGGATGAAATTAAATTAGGCTCAAATAGA
>CACGLD010000015.1 GCA_902573755.1 uncultured Pelagibacteraceae bacterium | reverse complement strand
GCCTATACTAAAGCTTTATCAAAATTTTTAATTAAAAAAAATATTTTTATACATTGTATTTTATTTGGGGCTTTTGAATATGAATTAAATTCATTTGAAAGATTAAAAAAAATCCCAGTCCAGATGTGGCTCCTGTTATCAAAATAGTTTTCATTTTAAGAATTTATTAAATCTTTTCTAATTTCTTTCATTTTTTTTACACTAAGAAATGGGAACATGTTATCTAGCATTGCTGGCTGGAAAGTACCATCTTTGTTCATTTGTGTTTGAACTCTTGGAACCAATTCTTGCATTTTTGGAGTAATTATCTCACAAACAACAGCATTTCTTGATTTTAATATCTTCTTAATTTTATTATCTAGATTATTTTCGTTTGATAGTTTTGTGGTTTTAAAACCAAATGATTTGGCGACAGAAAGAAATTTGGGCATTGTTAAACCACTATTTTTATCAGCCCCAACAAATTTTTTGAAGTTTTTTTTCTGCATTAATTTCATAGTCAAATAACCACCATTATTTATTATAAATAACTTAATTGGTATCTTATAATTTTTTAATGTATGGAGTTCTTGAATATTGAACATCAATCCCCCATCCCCTGTAACACAAACTGGGATTTTTTTTTTGTCTGCAAAATAAGCCCCTATAATTCCTGGTAATCCAAAACCCATAGCAGCTATACCTGATGAAGTGAACAATCTCTGATTTTTTTTAGTCTTAAATGATTGCATTGTGCAAGTAAAGCTTGTTCCCATATCTGTGACTATGTGAGCGTTTTCATCTAATACTCTAGAAAGGCTATTTATAAATCTAAATGAATTAACAAGTCTGTTTTGTTTTTTATACTTATTGTCCTCGTCAAGTAGTTTTTTTAAGTTTCTTAATTTATTACTCCATTGTTTTTTCTCAACAATTTTTTTTTTTATTTTTTTATTAATCATATTTAAGAAAACGCCAACATCACCATTTATTGGTAAATCTATTTTGAGTTTTCTTTTAATTATTTCCTTTTTATCTACTTCAACATAAATTTTTTTTGATGACGGTGAAAAATTATTCATTTGATAACCAGTTATTGGTACGGACAGCCTAGAGCCTAAAATTAAAAGTAGGTCACAGGACTGTAATGCGAAGTTAGCAATTCTATTTCCAAAAAGACCAGGTCGTCCAAAATATAGCTTATTTTTTGATGGAATTATATCACTTGCATTCCAGGTACTCAAAAAAGGTAAGTTAGATTTGTTTACAAAACTAATAAATTTTTTTTCTGCCTTTCCTAGATGGACTCCGTTACCTACTAAAATTAATGGTCTTTTTGACTCATTAATCATTTTCAAGGTTTTTAAAATTTTATTACTATTAATTGTAGATTTTTTTCTTAACCTTAAACTTTGTTTTTTTGATTTAAATTTTTTCGACTGAACATCTAATGGCACATCAATCCAAACTGGACCAGGTCTTCCAGCATTGGCGATTCTATAGGCATTAGATAATTCAAATTCTATATCTGATTCCTTTGATAATACTTTGCTATATTTTGTTATTGATTTAATAACATCTATAGTATTTGCCTCTTGTATTCCTATCTGTCTAGTTTTTGAATTTAATATCATATCTTTCGATTCAACTTGACCAGAAATAATAATCATAGGAATAGAGTCTATCCATGCTCCAATTACACCTGTAACCGCATTGGTACTGCCTGGCCCAGAGGTCACAGACAAAATAGCTGGTTTTTTTTGGACTCTATAATATGACTCTGCAGCCATTGCTGCAGATTGCTCATGATGCATAAAAACAAAATTTAATTTTTTTTGTTTTCTGAAAGCTTCATTTAAAAACATTGCACCACCTCCGGTAACTCCAAAAGCAGTATTTAAACCCTTTTTAAGTAAAAATTTTATTATAAAATCAGAATTATTCATCTTTAAATTACGAAGCTATAATATATTAATATATAAAAATCTATATTTACCCAAATTTTTTATGAATCAAAAAATACTTATACTTGGAAGTAACAGTTTTTCAGGAAATCATATGGTCAGATATCTTTTAAATAAAAAATATATAGTAATTGGGTGCTCCTTATCCAATCAATCTGAACAAAAATTCAATTGTTTAAGCAATTATTCTAGAAAAAATAAAAAAAAATTTATATTTGAAAAAGTAAATATTAATAAAAATTTTAATAAAATAAAAAGAATAATTTCTAAATATAAACCTAGAATTATAATTGATTTTTTAGGTCAAGGAATGGTCGCTGAAAGTTGGGATTACCCAGTGTTAACTTTAAATACAAATGTCATAGCAAAAATTAAATTGTATAATTTTTTAATAACCCAAAAATATTTGAAAAAATATATAAAGATATCTACTCCAGAGGTTTTTGGTTCTGCAAAAATAACAAGTTCTAATTATAAGAATTATAATCCTTCCACGCCCTATGCTTTATCTCACTCAACTATTGAAAATTACTTAAATTTAATTTTTAATCAATTTAAGTTTCCAGTAATAATCTCAAGATTTGCGAATTTCTATGGTCCATATCAAAAATTATATAGAGTAATTCCATTGGCAATTCACAAAGCGCATAAAAGAGAAAAATTTTATTTAGATGGTGGAGGAAAATCTAGAAGATCTTTTATTTATTCTGAAGATTTTTGTAATGGTATATATAAAATAATAATCAAGGGTAAGGTTGGCCAAAATTATCAGTTTTCCTCTAAGGAGTATTTCTCAATTAAACAAATTGTAGAAAAAATTTATAAAAAGAAAAAATTAAATCCAAAAAAATATATTATAAATGTAAAGGATCGACCCGGAAAAGATAAAGATTATAAAATATATGATAACGATACTAGAAATAAACTAAAATGGAAAAATAAAACTTCATTTGATAAAGGATTAGATGAAGTGATTAAATGGCACGATGAGTTTAAAAATGAATTTTTAAAAAAAGATGAAAAATTTAAAATTATAATATGAAAAAAAATTTTTTGATTAAGCAATATTTGTCTGATAAAAAAATGAAGATAAGACATAATTATTTATCTGAACAATTTAAAAATTCAAAAAAAATATTTAAACTAATTAACGATACTGTAAAATTTAACGATTTTACACTTGGTAGATATGTTGATTTGTTTGAAAAAGAATTTTGTAAATATCAAAAAGTAAAATATGCTCTTGGAGTTGGGTCTGGAACCGATGCAATTTTTTTGTCATTAAAAGCATTAGGTATAAAAGAGGGTGATGAAGTAATTACGCCAACATATTCTTTTTATGCAACAGCAGGAGCTATAGCCACAACTGGTGCTAAACCTGTGTTTATCGATGTTAAAAACGATCTTAATATAGACGAAGAAAAAATAGAAAAAAAAATTACAAATAAAACTAAAGCAATTGTACCCGTACATTGGTCTGGAAGAATTTGTAATATGAAAAAAATTTTAAAAATTTCAAAAAAATATAATTTACATGTTGTGGAGGATGCATGTCATGCAATTTTAGCACATGATGATAAAAAAAAATTAGCAGGAAATTTTGGTATTACTGGTTGCTTTAGTATGCATCCATTAAAAAACTTAAACGTTTGGGGGGATGGTGGAATAATCACAACAAATAACAAAAAATTATATAAAAAATTAAATCTTATGAGAAACCATGGACTTATAAATAGAGATAACTGTAAATTATACGGATATAATTCAAGATTAGACACTATCCAGGCTGCGGTAGGTTTGGAGATGATTAAAAATATACACTACATAACCAATTCTAGGATTAAAAATGCAATGTACTTAAATAATAATTTAAGAACTATAAAACAAATCGAGCTCATTAAAGAAAGAAATAAATTTAAGTCAGTTTATCATTTATACCAATTTTATTGTGAAAAAAGAGATAAACTTCACAATTTTCTAAGAAAGAATAAAATTGATAGCAAAATTCATTATCCAAAGCCACTGCATTTGCACAATGCAGCAAAAAAATTTAATTATCATAAAGGTCAATTTTATAACGCTGAAAAATTATCAAAAAAAGTTATATCTATTCCTGTTCACGAATTTATAACAAAAAAACAGTTAGATTTTATAATTAGTAAAATTAAATATTTTTATAAACAGAAATGAGAGTAAAATTTACAAATTTTCCAAAAGAATTCAAACTTCTTAGGAAAGATCTTAATAAAAAATTCAATAAAATTGGTATTGAGGGTCAATATGTTTTAGGTGAAGAGCTAAAAAAATTTGAAAAAAATATTTCAAAAATGTTGAAGGTTAAACATGTGGTGGGTGTTGGAAATTGGACAGAGGGAACTGTAATGGTCTTAAAGGCATTAGGCTATAAAAAAAATGATGAAATAATTACTGTTTCAAATTCATTTATAGCAACTTGTGGTGCTATAGCTTATTTAGGATTAATACCAAAACTTGTAGATGTAGGTGATAATTTAAATATAGATGTAAGTAAAATTCAAAAATTAATTTCAAAAAAAACAAAAGCAATTATGCCTGTTCATTTATCTGGTATTCCTGCAGACCTTGATAAATTAAAAAAAATATCCAAAAAGAATAAACTTCATTTAATTGAGGATGCAGCACACGCTTTTGGAACTAAATTTAAAAAAAATTATATTGGCACGTTAGGAGATGTGGGAATATTCAGTCTACATCCTAGAAAAAGTTTTCATGTTTTAGGTGATGGTGGCTTGATAATAACAAATAATTCTAAGTTATATAAAAAAATTTTATTGATGAGAAATCATGGGCTAAGAAATCGAGATTTATCTGTAATATGGGGAACCAACTCGCGTTTGGACAATTTACAAGCAGGATTTGGAAATATAATGTTAAAAAAAATTTTTTTGTGGAATAAAAAACAATTAGATATAGCAAAAACTTATTCTAAAAATTTAAGTAATTATGTGAAAAAACCTATTTTTGATTTAAATATTTCAAATCCAACTTTTCATCAATATATAATTAGGACTAAATACAGAAACAGCCTTAAAAAATATTTACACAATAATAAAATTGAAACTGCAATTCATTATCCAATACCTATACATAAACAATTGGCTTACAAAAAACAGTTCGGTAATTTAAGTTTACCTAATACAGAAAAATTTAGTAAAGAGATTTTGAGCCTGCCAATTAATCCTCACATGAAAAAATCTGAAGTAAATTTTGTAATTAGAAAAGTTAATGAATTTTTTAAAATAAAGAAAAAATGAAAAATATATTTATCACTGGTGGCGGTGGCTACATTGGCACAAATCTTACTAAAAAATTATTATCTAAAGGGTATAATGTGACAGTATTAGATACCTTTTGGTTTGGAAACCATCTTAAAAAAAATAAAAAATTAAAAATTCTTCAAAAAGATATAAGAAATATAAATAGTAAAGACCTAAAAAAAATTGACTGTGTAATGCATTTGGCTTCAATTGCAAATGATCCAGCTGCCGAACTAGATGCAAAATTAACATGGGATGTCAATGTATTAGCAACTTATAAATTAATTAATATGTCAGTTGCTCAAAAAGTTAAAAAATTTATTTTTGCCTCGTCTGGAAGTGTTTATGGAATTAAAAAAGAAAAAAAAGTAACCGAAAATTTAACTCTTGAACCTATATCAGAATATAACAAATCAAAAATGATAGGGGAACGAATTCTTTTGAGTTATAAAAAGAAAATAGATTTAACAATACTACGACCTGCAACTGTTTGCGGTTTTTCTCCAGCTATGAGATTAGATGTTGCTATAAATGCTTTAACTTTTGGTGCTCTAAAAAATAATATAATTACAGTTTTTGGAGGAAAACAAATTAGACCAAATTTGACGATGTACGACATGATAAGTGCCTATATATTTGCTCTTAAAAGAAAATATAAATGTAATAGAGAAATCGATGATACAATATTTAACCTAGGTTTTGAAAATTTAAGTATACTGAATATGGCAAAAAGAGTTCAAAAATCTATAAAAAATAATTCTGAATTAATAGTAAAAAAAAGTAATGATCCAAGATCATATAGGCAAAATTCTGATAGAATTTTAAAAAAAGGTTTTAAACCTAAAAAAAAAATTGAAGATGCAATAAATGAGATAAAATTAAAATTTAAGGAGAAAAAAATTATTAACGATAAGAGCTTTTATAGAATAAATACTCTTAAATTGATTAAAGCTAAATAATTTATTTATGCTTATTAAAATTTTAAAAAACTTTATTCAGAATTTATTCATAAAAATTGGATACAGAATTTCAAAAATAAACACCTCAGGAAAAAAATTTAATTTATATAAATATAAAAATTATACAGATTATAAAAAAACACAAATCACCTTCAATAAAAAAAAAATTAACCATGTATGGGCTGATAAAAATACACTTAACTTAATAACCTATATTTTAAAAAAAAAATTAAAAAAAGCTCCTAAAAAAGGTATTTGTCACGGATCAAGAAATGGGTTTGAGCAGAAATTTTTTAAAAAAAAATTTAAAAATTTATGGATAATTGGTACAGATATTTCTGAAACAGCAAAAAATTTTGAAAATTCAATTACATGGGATTTTCATAAAACAAAATCTATATGGAACAATAATTTTGATTTTGTTTATTCTAATTCTTTAGACCAAAGTTATGACCCAAAAAAAGCATTAAAAACTTGGCTTTCTCAATTGAAAGTTGGTGGTTTAATATTCCTTGAAATGTCTAATCAGGATAATCCAAATAACAGTAGCAAAATGGACCCATTTGGAGTCGAGATGGAATTTTTTCCATATTTATTGGCAAGATGGTTTGGTAACCAGTTTAGCTTAGAGATATTTAACTCTAATAAAGGAAAAAATAAAAATTATACAGAAGTTCATATTTTTGTAATCAAAAAATTAGGCTAAAATTGAAATTTAAAAAATTAATATCTTGCCTTGATAATTATAACCACAGCTCAAAGATTAATTTATTTTATTTAATAATCTGTCTACTTTTTGTTTTTATATCAGTTCCTTCATCATCTTATCTTTTTTATTATTGGCCGGACTTCATATTTGCGGAATATTTTCATAACTTAAATTTAGAAAAAGAAATTTTTGATGTTTTGCCAAATACATACAACGCTAATGGCATAACATCTTGGATACTTGAGCCAAAATTAAACTTTTTATCACATTTGAATTATAATTTGTCTTCAAAAGAAGATTATTTTTTGTATTTGTTTATATTTAGGTTGCTTGAAATATCTACAATAATTTTGTTAATAAAGTCATTTAATAAAAAAATTACAATAAATGATACGGTCCTTGCTTTATTAATTTATTCTATTCTCATTGTTAACTTTACAAGATATGATCACGAGTCCTATATATCTTTTTCCATAATTATTTTTTGTTTATTCCATGCATTAGCAAATAATTTTAAGAATAATTATTTATTTTTTTTGTTGATTTTTATTGGAAATTTTTGGTCTTTTTTTATTAATCCAATCTTTTTTTTTAATGTATGTTTTTTCCCATTAATTTTTTTTTATTCTTACTTTTTATCAAAAAGAAAATACAAAAAATTTTTCTTAGTATTTTTAGGAAATTTACCATTTGTAATATTTTTTATTTTTCTATCTTTGGGAAATAGTAGATTTATTCTTTCAGATTTATATCCACTTACAGACTTTCATTACAATTTTTCTTTATTTAGAAGTAAAAATTTTTTATTTGTTACAATTATTTTTTTTATTTTATCTATCTCAAATATGTTCAATGGTAACAAAAATTCTTTTTTTGAAAAAAATTTTATTGCTATTACCTTTTTTCAGGTTTTTTTAGGTTCAATTTATTTTTATAAAACTGAGATATGGAAATTACCTCAGCCTGAGTATTTAGAATATTCATTTCAATATATTTTAATTTTGATTATGTTTAATATTATTAAAAATGAAAATTCTAATAGAATTTTTATATTTTGTTTAATATCGATTTTAGTTTTACTTTTTAATTATAGATTGTTTAATTATATTAAAAATTATAATAATCTGACTACTCATGAAGATAAATTGGTATTTCTTGATGAGAAATATGGCTCTGAAAAAAAATATTTTTGGCAAAAAATTAATGATCCATTTTTATTCGAAGATAATTTAAAAAATAAAAAAATTTTATTAGACATTCCAAACTATGGATCAAAATTTCATAAAAGCTATACCTCAGGTGATTTAGATGATGTAGGAAAATATTTGTTTAATCATTATTGGTATAACGATAATTTTAAAGGTTCATTTTTAAATGTTTTTTTTTGGAAAAGTAAAATTATAATTAACGAAGGATATTCACACTATCTTGATATCAACACTGTTTTATCTAACTTATTTAATTTTGAATCAATTCAATTTTTTAATGAACAATATAATAAAAATTATAATTTGAATTTTACAAGTGATAAGATTTTAAAAAGACATGAAGTTCCAAAAATTAATTATGACAGTCCACTTTTAAAATTTCTACAATTTGAATATGTACTATCTGATCAGATTCTTGATAAGAAATTAATAAAAACATTTTCTTTTAAAGAATTTGACTTATATTTGTACAGAATCAATTCCAAGAATGAAAATAAATTAAACAAAATCGAGAATATTAATGTAATAAATAATTATAATAACTATAAAAAAAATCTTAATAAATTAAAATCTGAATTGTTTGTTTCTAAAGAAAATTTTTTAAAAGTTTCAAATATTAAAAAATTCTGTGATATTAAAATAAAAAACACTAAATATGAAATTTCATTTTTTGTTAATACAGAAGATGATAACTGTATTGCACTGTTTCCTATTGCTTTTTCAAATAATAATTATTTTTTAGAAAAAAATTCTGATAAAAATTCTGATAAAAAAATATGCCCTACATTTGAAGCACAATATTTTTTTCATGCATGTATTTTAAACAAAGACTCAACATATATATTAAAAAAAAATAATTCTTTACTTTTCCCAATAGGATCAGTCAAAGATTTAATGGATTTTAAAAAAAAGAATTATAATCTATTTCTAAAATAATTATAAATTAGCTTAAAGGTTTCAAGTTGGTAAGAAAAAGCAGAATTCCTTCCAAATAATTTATGTGAAGTATGTTCGCTTTTATAATCACAAGTAACAGGAACCTCTCCAATTTTTAAATTTTGTTTTTTTGCATGCAATATAATTTCAAAACTAAACAAATAATCATTTGAAAAATTCTTGTAATTAATTTTTTGAGATAAATTTTTACTATAAATCCTAAAACCTGAATGAAAATCAGTTATATCTATTTTTAATAGATGTTTTTCAATTTTCGACAAAATTAAATTTGGTATCATTCTAGAAAGCGGATAACCTAATTTCATATTTTCTCTCAAAATTAATATTCTTGAGCCTACTATTAAATCCAATTTATTTTTTTTTAATAATATAACAGCATCATTTGTAGCTGCAGGATTAAACTGAGCTCCATCACCATGAATTTCAACTAGATAATCTGCATCATGAATTTCGAATCCAACATTTAAAGCATTCTTTAAATTACTGCCATAACCACTTATAATCTGAGGATTTTTATAAAATTTAATACTATTTTTCTCACACAATTCTTCAATATTATCATTAGAGTTGTCATCACTTACAAATATATGATCAATACTTTTTGGTATTTTTGTTAATACTTTTGGAAATAAAGCACTATTATTTTTAGTTAGTACAAAACCTACTATTTTCATAAAGTTACTATATATTAATATTACTTTTTTAAAATTATATTTATGACTTGCTTATCATGTAAAAGTAAATTGCAAACTATTTATAATTTTGGAAAAATTCCTTTAGTTAATTCATTTAATAAAATAAAAAAGATTTCAAATAAAAAATTTAACCTAAATCTTAAAGTTTGTAAAAAATGTAAAATACTTCAACTAACAAATTTTCCTAAAAAAGAGGAAATATTTAGAAATTATAAACACACAAGTAGTGGTTCGGCAGATAATTTAAAACACCTTAATTCATTTGCAAATATAATAAAAAAAAAAATTAGAAAAAATTCAAAAATCCTAGAGATTGGCTCTAATGATGGCTCGCTTTTAAATTTTTTATCCAAAATGGGTTTTGATTGTACTGGTGTAGAGCCTGCTTCAAATTTAAAAAAATTTTATAATAAAAAAATATATTTAATTAATGATTTTTTTTCAGAAAACATAATTCAAAGACTTAAATTCAAACAATATGATTTGATTGTTGGTCTAAATGTTTTTGCACATTATTCAGACGTTCAAAACTCATTTAAATTAATTAGCAAAATTTTAAAAAATAATGGATCATTTATTTTTGAAGTCGCATATGCTTTTGATACAATTCACAATTCTAAATATGATACTATTTATCATGAGCATGTATTCAATCATACAGCAACAGGGCTCAAAAAAATGTTAGAATTAGCAAATTTAAATTTGATTAAAATTGAAAAAATTAAAACTCAAGGTGGTAGTTTAAGAATTTATGCACAAAAAAAACCAAAAACATCTAGCATAAATATAAAATTACTAGAAATTGAGAAAAAACATAAGGTGAACAGCATAAAAACTTATAAAAAAATAAGCAAATTAATTACGAATAAAATTCATGAAATTGACTCTATTTATAATCAACATATTAGGAAGGATAAAAATCTTCTCTTTGTAGGTGCTCCCGCGCGTGGAGTTATATTCTTTAATACTACATTATTCAAAAATCATAAAAAAATCCTATGTATTGATGATAGTAAAACTAAATCAAATTGTTATTTTCCAGGATCTAATTTTAAAATTAAGCTTGCAAATAAAAATATGGATTTGATTAAAAAGTCTCAGCAGGCTGTAATACTAAGTTGGAATTACAAAAAAACACTTATCGAAAGATTAAAAAAACATAATTTTAAAGGAAAAATTTATATTTTTTTTCCAAAAACTGAAATTATTTATTTAAGTTAATTTTAATATTATTAAGAATTTCATTAATATCTGTTGTAAATTTAAAATTACATAATTTACTAAATTTATGATTAGACATTTGAAAAGAGTAAGTTTTTGTATCATTTAATATTTCTAAAGTTGAATTAAAATAATTTTTTACTGAATTTGCATATTCGCCAATCGTATAATTCATTGAACATAGATTGAAAATATTTTCTCTTAAATCTATGTGATTTTGCAACAATATCTTGATGCATTTTATTAAATCTTCTATGTATAAGACTGGTCTAAAGGCATCCTGATTACTAACAGAAATTTTTTTGTTTATCATAGAATCAAGAGACATTTTGTTTAACATTAGCTCATCTCTAAAAGATTTAGAAAACCCGTTTACAGTTCCAAATCTTAACGAAATAAATTTACTACTATCCAATTTAAAATATTCATCAATTACAAACTTAGAGAAATCATATACATTTGTTGCATTATATATTAGTTCATTTTCATCACATAAACCTGTTGAGTTATTATATACACTACCTGAACTTGCATAGATTATTGTACCATCAAATTTTTTGCTCAATTCAATTAGACCTGTAGTGTTATTGCTAAATGCTTCTGAGGGATTGTCTATACTTTGTTTTACGCTTGAATGTCCACAAAGCCATAAACATACATCAAACTTGTTTAAATCTTCAGAGCTTAATTTTCTGTAATCTTTTAATTTTACAAAATTATACTTATCTCTTTTTATAATTAAATTATCAATTGGAAAAAAATTAAAATCTTTATTTAATACTTCATAAACTCTAGAGCCTATATATCCATTTGCGCCGCATAATATAACATTCATAAATAATTAAAATTTAAATTCAAATCATTCTAGTAAAAATCTATTTTTGCAATTGCTGAATTACAGCTCTCATCCATTCGCCATTATATTTATAGTGTGGAGAAGTGATTAAATTTGTATCCACAACAGACGGTTCATCAATAAATTCTGCGCCAGCATTAATTATATCTTGTTTCCATGCATAATAACCAGATATTTTTTTATTTTTAATAATATTTGCAGAAATCAACATCATAGTTCCGCTACATATTGAGGCAATAATTTTATTTTTTTCATTAAACTTTTTAACTGTATTTATTGCTTCAATATCGAGTCTTAATAACTCCATAGATTTTACACCTCCAGGTAATATTAAAATATCATACTGGTCAATATCTAAATTTATTAGAGAAATTATCTTATCATCTTTTTGTGGAGGTATTTTAGTACCAAAAAAACCTTTCACAATTTCATTGCTTTGATTATAAACATGTACTTCAATTGCTTCCTCTTTTAATCTATAAAATGGATAAATAAATTCATGATCCTGAACTAACATACTAGTGATAATTAAAGCTTTCATATAAGCCTAATTATCATTGTAATGTTATTTGGCAACATAAAAAAATTAAAATAAATAAAAAAAAACAAATTTTAATCAGCTTTTTCTAACTGAAGGTCTCCACTTTCTTGATATTCATAGTCTGTATTTAGATCCCATAAATTATGATTTTTATTATCCGCAATATTTTCAGCAGCTAATAAACCCATTAGAATACTATGATCTTGATTGTTATATTTAAAAGCTCCATACCTACCTATTACACTTAAATTTTCAAATGAATTTAAAAAATTTTTGATATTAGAAAGTTCTTCTTTGTAACCAATTGAATAAACAGGATAGCACTTTGGAATTTTTTTTACAAAACCTCTTTTGATAGATTCTTTTTTAACTAATCCTGTTTTAACAATTTCTTTAGATGCAAGTAAGATTAATTTTTCATTAGTTTCTCTCCATATTTCAGAGTCGTCATTAGCCCAATACTCTAAACACAGAATAGTTTCTTCTTTATTTTTGTTTATAGATGGAGTCCAGTTTCTAAAATTAGTGATTCTACCTGTTTTTAGGTCATTTGCATGTATATAGAGCCACTGGTCAGGAAAAATATTTTTTTCTTTAATTTCAATATATACTAAAATTGTATTTCTAAACTTTAAATTATTTATACTTTCCATAGTTTTTTCTGTTGCCAATTTGCCCATACTTTTAACTAAATTTGTGATTGGCATGGTTGATATTATTTTATCAAATAGTTGTTTTGTATCGTCAAAAAAAATTATCTCAGATTGATTTTTTTGGTCTAATTTTGGATTTACGGCTTTAATTCTCGTATTTAAATAAATATTACCACCTAATTTCAATATTTTGTTTTTCATTCTTTCATAAATCATTCCCGTTCCTAATTTCGGATAAATAAATGCATCAACCAAAGTTTTATGTTTTTTGCTTTGTTTTTTTAAAAAAGATGACTTAATTACTTCGAATAAGGATAATTTTTTAATTCTCTGTGCTGCAAAATCAGAGTCTAAATCTTTGCACGAAATTCCCCAAAGTTTTTCACTGTATGTTTTAAAAAAAATTTCAAATAATCTTTTACCAAATCTTTCCTCAACCCAATCTTGAAATGAACTTTTAGAATTTCTATTTTGAAAATTTTTAATTGATATTTTACTGATTAAAAAACTTATTATACAATTAATTGACTCTAATAATCCTAATCCCTTTAAAGCATTTAAAGGTTTTAGAGGATAATTAAAAAAATGATTTTTATAGTAAATCCTAGTCATTCTATTTACAATGTCATAATCTTTTTCAATAATTTCAAACATGATATTATTTACCCTTGGGTCTTGGCTAAAAAATCGATGAGGGCCCAGGTCAACAAGTTGATCCCATAGCTCAATCGTTTTTGACATGCCTCCTACACTGGAACTCGCCTCAAATATATCAACTTTATAACCTTTTTTTGAAAGAATATAACCAGCAGTTAAACCTGCTGGACCCGCTCCTATTATGGCAATTTTTTTTTTCATTAAATAAAATATGTATATTAAATAATTTATTTGATATTTTATTGTTTTAATTAAATAAGTTATAAAATCAATAAATCTATTTTGTGGCAAATATAAATTTTAGAAAATCAAACATATTAATTACAGGTGGAATGGGCTACGTGGGATCATTTACTTGTTACAGATATTTTAAACAATTTAAAGAAAAATTATTATCTATAGATAATAATTCTAGATCAAATAAATCATCAAAAAAATTTTGTAATAATTTTAAGGTGGATATTTCTAATGAAAAAAAAGTTAAAAAAATAATATTAGAAAATAATATTAAAAATATAATTCACTTAGCAAGCTATACATGTGTTCGTGAAAGTTTAAGAAAATCAAATTTTTATAAAAAGAATAATTTAATCAAACAAAAAAAGTTTATTAATATAGCAAAAAAAAGTGGTGTCAAAAAATTTATATTTTCTAGTAGTATGAGTGTTTATGAAAAGAACAAAATTAAATCAAATTTATCTCCATATTCAAAATTTAAATTAGAAGTAGAAAAATTTTTAGTTAAAAAATCAGATAAAGATTTTCAAGTAATAATTTTGCGTTATCCAAATATTTCAGGCGCTCAAAAAAATGGTTTACTAGGCGATCGAAATCATAAAATTACTAGAATCTTCAAGACAATATTTAAAACAATAATTAAAAATAAAATTTTAATTATTTATGCAAATATAAAAAAAAAAATATACCCAATAAGAAACTATGCACACGTTGAAGATATTGCAAAAATTAATTTGAAATATTTAAATAAAAAAAAAATTTTTAAAAAAAAAAATTTTGAATTATTTAATGTCACAACAAATCTCAATTTATCTAATCATGAAATATTGTCTGGAATGGAAAAATTAATGAAAAAAAAAGCTAGAATTTTACTTAAACCAGTAGATAAAAGAGAAAATTTTTATCCTTTTTCCAAAAATGATAAAAAAGTTAATAGTATTAAAATCATATCAAATAAATCTACACTTAATAATATATTAATCTCTAATCTTAAATGGTTTAAAAAAATATTTAAAGAAATTTAAATGTCTTCATTAAAAAATTATTTTTTATTTAATCAATTTTTTTATTTCAAAAATAACAAAATTCTATTTATAATTTTGAGCATACAAATACTTATAATTTTTTTCTCTTTTAATTGGTCATCATTTCAAAGCTATTACTCTCATGATTTTGTGTATTGGGAGTTTATGCATAACTTAAATTTAAATAAAAATTGGTTCGACGTGGTTATTAATTACAACACTATCCAAGGGGTTACGGGGCACATACTTGCTCCAAAAATAAATTTTCTTAAGTCTTTAAATTATAATTTGAACAGTAAATTAGATTATTTCTTCTATTTATCTGCATTTAGATTTTTAGAAATTTTTTTGATAGCAACAATAACACTTAGCTTAAATAAAAAAATATCCTTAAACAATTTTATACTAATTTTAGCAATATATATATTACTTTTAAAAAATAATTATGTATTTGACTCCCAATCATACATAAATCTTCCCATAGTTATATTTTGTTTTTTTCATTTTTTAACTTTTTTTTTTCTTAAAAAAAATTATTTAGTTTTTATTTTTTCGTTTATTGGTAGCGCACTTTCCTTCTTGCTTAATCCAATGTATTTTTTTATTACCTGTTTTTATCCACTATTGTTTATTTATTCTTTCCATTTGTACAACAAAAATTACAAAAATTTAGTAACTATTTTTTTAACCAATCTACCTTTCGCAATATTATTTATATTTATTACTTTAGGAACAAGCAGGATTGCTCTCTCAGATTTATATCCAGCAGCATATGGTGATCACTATAATTTCAATATTTGGCAGAGTAAATCTTATCTCGTTTTATCATTATTATTTTCTGTTTCTGCATTATCAATAATTTTAAAAAATAAAAATTTTTATGCTTTATTTTTAATTTTTCTTACGGTCATAAATATTGCTTTGGGAGCATTATATAAATTTATTCCTGATTTATGGATGATACCTCAGCCTCATTATTTGGATTATTCTTTCCAATATATTTTTGTGTTTCTTTTATTTAAAATTTTTTGTGATATCGAAAAAAAAAAATTACTTTACTATACCCTTGCAATTACAATTTTAAGTCTCTTTGTTTTTAGGTCTTATTATTTTGTGAATAATCATTATAAAATAAAAAGCGATTTACCTAGAGATGAAATAATCAATTTTCACGAAGACAAATTTTTTTACAAAAAATGGTTTTGGCCTGTACATAGTGGTGAATTTTTTTTAAAAAAAGATCTCAAGAATAAAAAAATTTTACTTAATTTACCAAATTTTAAATCGAGTTATCATAAAAGTTTTTCAAATGGCAAATATAGAGATTTACACACTTTTGTTAACGGGTTTTCACCTTATAGCAAGGGTTTTAATGGCTCTTTTCATTATCCCGAATTTTGGAACAACGATATTATTACACAATTTTCACACTCTCAATTTTTAGATATATCGACAGTACTATCAAATTATTTTAAACCAAATATTCTTAAAATATACAAAACAAATAATAAGCATAAATATTCACAGCACTTTAGCGGAAAAAATCCAATTATCCGGGATATGGTACCAAGACTTGAGTATGACAATAAATTAAATAATTTTTACAATATAGAATATATTTTAAGTGATGTTAAAATTTCTGAAAATTTAATTAAAGAGTACAAATTTGATCAATTCAGTTTATATCTTTATAAAAAAAATAACAAAGAACCATCATTATCAAAAATCAATATCATTAAAAATATAAATAAATATTATGAACATTCCAAAAAGTTTGATAAAGAATTGTATATTTTTCCTAAAGAGTTTAAAAAAATAAAGGATGTTTCGGATTTTTGTCGCGTAAAAACAAGTAATAAAAATAAAAAAATTACTTTTGAAATTAAAACCAACAATATCTCATGTTTAGTAATATTTCCTATAGCATTTTCGCATAATAATTTATTTAAGACTATTGCATTTAAAACTAATAAACCGGTATCTAAATACTGTAAAACTTTTCGAGTACAATATTTCTTTCACGGATGTGTGGTAAACCAAGATATTAATTTTTATTTAAAGAAAAAAAATATTTTTTTATATCCTTTTGGATCATTAAGAGATTATATTGATTATAAAAAATATAAATGGGAGAGTAATATTCAAATAAATAAAAATGAATTTAACTTTGAATAAATTAGATATTATTTAGCTATTTTTTTTGCTTTTAAAACTAAAATTTTATTTTTTATATCAAAATTTTTTGATAAATTTTTAAGAGTTAGTGATTTAACTATTTCACCTTCCTTAATCACAATTTTTTTCTTATCATTAACAATAAGTCCATCTAAAATTATTGAAATAGTATTATCGTTTTTTGATCTCCACCTATTAAAATTTTTATAGTATGCCAGAGAAATTTCAATGCCATTTAAATGATAAATATTTTTTTGATTTATTTTTGGTTTCTTGAAAATAACGTTTTCTTTTGCAATTTCCTTTGTTTTGCTTAAATTCTCATAATCTTGATTTTTCCTTCCATAGTTGTCTTCCATTCTTATTAGATCTTTTTTAATGTAAGGATTTTCTACCTCTAGTGCATAAAGATCGTTGTTTTTTGAAGCTCTGATTCTGTGAAATAAACCAGGTCTTAAAACTAAAATTGACATCGGTTTATATTTTAAAGTATTTTTTTTATATATTCCAAGCTGAACC